>JBGUUF010000433.1:0-1329 GCA_045133435.1 Acutalibacteraceae bacterium | reverse complement strand
ACAGATTACGCCAATCTGATTAATGTGACAAACAGGAGGTCCAAAATTATGAGCAAATACAAGTCCTTTTCGGTTCACCAGACCATTTACAAATGCCGCAGAGCAATAGCCGCAGTGACGGCGGGAATTACTGCGGCGGCGCTTCCGCTGGCTGTACTGGGAGTCGGCGCAGTGGGCGCGGCGATATTCAAGGTGTCGCAATTCTCGGCAAGCATGATGGTTCCCGCCTCGACATCGCAGAGCGAGGTCATTTTGCCGCAGGAAGAATCTGTTTCGTCCGAAGAACCCGTATCCTCCGAAGATGAAAGCGTCAAAAAGTCGAGCGGTGGCAACGATACGCAAACTTCATCCACCGAATCGGAAGAAACTGTCAGCTCGGAGCAGGAGGAAACGACCGACAGCGATCGCGGCAAGGTCAAAGAGGTTCAGATAAAAAATTCAGGCGTAAATTACGGCAACGTGTATGTTAAGGACGGCAACTCAAATTATGACGCAAACATCAAGCAGTTGTTGGCTTCAAGCGCAAATTGTAAGATAAAAAAGAATGCAAGCTATCAAGTGCTGCTTGTACATACCCACACCACCGAGGGGTATGCCGACAGCGACAAGGATTGGTACAGCAAAAGCACCAATCCCCGCACCACCGACAAATCTGAGAGCGTTGTCGCCGTGGCTGACGAGATAGAAAAACAGCTCAATGCGGCGGGCATCAAAACGCTGCATGTGACCACATACCACGATTATCCCGAGTATACCGGCGCATACAACCGCGCCCGCGAGACTATCAAAAGCTATCTGAAAAAGTATCCGTCCATTGAAATGGTGATAGACGTTCACCGCGATTCGATGACTCAGGACGATGGCACCAAGCTCAAACCCACCGTAACCATTAACGGCAAAAAGGCGGCGCAGGTTATGATAATATCGGGCTGCGACAACGACGGCAAGCTGAATTTCAGCGGCTGGCGGGATAACCTGATAATCGCGACACAGCTTCAAAAGCAGATGGCGGACGACTACGAGGGATTGGCCAGACCGCTCTATTTCGCGCCCTTCAGATTCAACATGGATCTGACCCCCAACTCCCTGCTCATCGAATTCGGCACGGATGTCAACACGCTCGAAGAAGCGACATATTCAGGCAAGCTGGTGGGGCAGTCGCTGGTGAAGGTCTTGGAAAAATATGTGGTAAATTAAATCAAGGGCGGTATCTGAATGAAACAAAGAACGGAGCTTCAGCGCAGCTTTTCGGCATATTGGTTTTCGTTTGGGATAACGGTAATAATATGCGCCGCGCTCACGGGTGTGGTTTATATCGACTGCTGTGTG
>JBGUUF010000432.1:0-14431 GCA_045133435.1 Acutalibacteraceae bacterium | reverse complement strand
ACTGCTATATCCGCCTTGCGTTTTGTTTTTATTTGAAGCCATATATTAAAATTGCATAATAATTTATGGAATAGTTTGCTTAAAATATAAATCGAAAATCGCACAGGGATTTGACATTTATGCTCGAATATTTTATAATATTAATCTATGCATTGTGTTTTTTATATGCAGTGCGTTTAAATTAATTTCGTCAACATCCTGAGAACATAATGTAAAGGAAAATGATAATGGAAATTAAAGAAAAGGAATTTAATCATTGTCAGAGCAGTTGCAATAATTGCAACAATTGCGGTGTGGATTTTGACGAGCTTGACCACAGCAAGCTGCACGAGGAATGGGGAGTATTCGGAATTTACTCGGTGTCGGGCGACATCGCTGTGGCGCAGAGTGTCTATCACGGACTGGTCGCGCTCCAGCACCGCGGTCAGGAAAGCTGCGGCATTGCCGTGTGCGACAGAGGAGTTTTCTCCTACCACAAGGATATGGGTCTGGTCAGCGAGGTTTTCAATAAGGAAATACTCAGCGAGCTGAAAGGTCAGACCGCTATCGGTCATGTCAGATATTCCACCGCAGGCGGCTCCGTGCGCGAAAACAGTCAGCCGCTCGTTATGAGATACGTCAAGGGCACGTTGGGACTTGCTCACAACGGCAACCTCACCAATGCCCACGAGCTTCGTACTGATTTGGAACAGCGCGGCGCGATATTTCAGACCACCATCGACTCGGAGGTTATCGCATATCTCATCGCACGCGAGAGATTGAATTATCACTCGGTCGAGGAGGCTGTCAAGGCAGCGATGAAGCAGCTTCACGGCGCATATTCACTGCTCGTCATGAGTCCGCGCAAGCTTATCGCCGCCCGTGACCCAAAAGGCTTCAGACCGCTCTGCATGGGACGCATTGACAACAACATCGTATTCGCCAGTGAAACCTGTGCACTCGATGCAGTCGGCGCGGAATACATGCGCGACGTTGACCCGGGCGAGATAATCACCTGTGACAGCACGGGCATTCACAGCGACCGAACGCTTTGCACCAACGATGTGGCGCACTGTATTTTTGAGTATATTTACTTTGCCCGCACCGATTCCGTTATCGACGGCGTTTCGGTTTACGACTCCCGCAGACAGGCAGGCCGCCAGCTCGCAAAGCAGAAGCCGGTTGACGCTGATATAGTTATCGGCGTTCCCGAATCCGGCATCGACGCGGCTATTGGATATTCCGAACAATCGGGTATTCCCTATGCCAAGGGCATCGTCAAGAACAGCTACATAGGACGAACCTTTATCAAGCCCGACCAGTCACAGCGCACCAATGCAGTTCGCTTGAAGCTGAATGCGCTAAAGTCGATAGTCGGAGGTCGCAGAGTTGTCATGCTCGACGATTCGATAGTTCGCGGCACCACAATGCACCGCATCGTCAGTATGCTGCGTGAGGCAGGCGCGAGCGAGGTTCATGTGAGAATCAGCTCTCCCGCGTTTCGCAATCCCTGTTTCTACGGCGTTGATATTCCGTCAGCCGAGGACTTGATCGCTAATCAGCACACAGTCGATGAAATTGCCGAGCTTATCGAAGCCGACTCGCTCGACTTCCTTGATCTGGATGCGATAGGCAAGCTGACCTGCGGCAAGAAAATGCGTCTCTGCACGGCGTGTTTCGACGGCAGATACCCCGACGGCATTACCACTAAGCACATGAGCAAAGATGATAAAATTCTTTAATCAATAAAAAATAAAAACAAAGGAATGAATGATTTGAAAGATATATACGAGACACCGTTGGCTTCCAGATATGCAAGCAAGGAAATGCAGTACCTCTTTTCACCTGACATGAAGTTCCGCACATGGCGCAAGCTGTGGATAGCTCTTGCTGAGACCGAGCAGGAGCTTGGCTTGGAGATCACCGACGAGCAGATCGCCGAACTCAAAGAGCACGCAGACGACATCAACTACGAAGTTGCTCAGGCTCGTGAGAAGGAAGTACGCCACGACGTAATGAGCCATGTTTATGCATACGGTCAGCAGTGCCCCAAGGCTGCGGGCATAATCCACCTCGGCGCAACCTCCTGCTATGTCGGCGACAACACCGACGTTATCGTGATGACAGAGGCTATGAAGCTCATCCGCAAGAAGCTCGTCAATGTTATCGCAGAGCTTGCAAAGTTTGCCGATGAAAATAAGTCACTGCCCACACTCGCATTCACTCATTTCCAGCCCGCACAGCCCACCACAGTCGGCAAGCGCGCTTCCCTTTGGCTTCAGGATCTGCTCATGGACCTCGAAGATGTCGAATATCAGCTTGAGCATGCAAAGCTGCTTGGCTGCAAGGGCACAACAGGCACACAGGCAAGCTTCCTCGAGCTTTTCGACGGCGACCATGAGAAGTGCCGCGCACTTGATAAGAAAATCGCTGAGAAGATGGGTTACAACGGCTGCTTTGCTGTATCCGGTCAGACATACAGCCGCAAACTGGACAGCCGCATTCTGAACGTGCTGTCGGGCATCGCACAGTCTGCAACCAAGTTCTCCAACGACATCCGCTTGCTCCAACACCTCAAGGAAATCGAGGAGCCGTTTGAGAAGGGTCAGATCGGTTCATCCGCAATGGCATACAAGCGCAACCCCATGAGAAGCGAGAGAATCGCGTCATTGGCAAGATATGTCATGGTTGACGCTCTCAATCCCGCAATCACCATGGCAACACAGTGGTTCGAGAGAACACTCGACGACAGTGCAAACAAGAGAATCAGCGTTCCCGAGGCATTCCTCGCAGTTGACGGAATCCTCAGCCTGTACCTCAATATCGTTGACGGTCTGGTGGTATATCCCAAGGTCATCAATCAGCGCCTGATGAAGGAGCTTCCCTTCATGGCTACCGAGAATATCATGATGGACGCTGTTAAGCGCGGCGGCAATCGTCAGGAACTCCATGAGAGAATCCGCATTCATTCTATGGAGGCAGGTAAGCAGGTCAAGGTCGAGGGCAAGGAGAATGACTTGCTTGAGAGAATCGCGGGCGACGAGATGTTCGGCGTAACTCTCGACGAGCTCAAGACACTGCTCGACCCGTCGAAGTACGTCGGCAGAAGCCCCGAGCAGGTCACAGAGTTCCTCAATGAGTGCGTAAATCCCGTGCTTGATAAGTATAAGGACGAGCTGGGCGTAAAAGTTGAGATAAACGTGTAATATCGGGAATCCAAGGGGGCAAGCCCTCTTGGCAGGTCCAGGGCAGCGCCATGGTGGGGTTGTAGGGGCAACGCCCCTACAAAACTAAAGTGTAATATAGACCTAAAATAGAAAAATAATCACATATGCGAAGCATATGATAAAAAATAAATCAACGAGAAAATCGAAGATTTTCAAGTGGTCGTAACGCAAAAAATGCCGCTGTGCAGCTCAATTAGGGCGCACGGCGGCATTTTGATTATGATAAATGTACCACTCGGTCGATTTTGTATTGCAAAATATTTTATGTGTGGTATAGTAGTTTCAACGAGGAGGTCGGGTATGAAAATCGAAATTAAAGAAGAAAATGTAAACGAAACCGAGGTCGTGATCTCGTGCCGAAGGATGGATGAAAAAATACTAAGGCTGCGAGATTACATAGCGAATTTCGGCAGTAAGATTTGCGCTAAAAGTGAGAGCGGGATCGAGCATGTCAGCGTGAGCGAGATTTATTATTTCGAGACGGTGGACAATCGCACGTTTCTCTACACTGAAAAGGACGTGTTTGAGGTGAGCATGCGGCTGTATGAGCTGGAGGAAATTTTGGACAGCAGAGATTTTTTCCGCATTTCCCGCACGCAGATATTGAATATCAACCACGCGGCGCGGTTCAAGCCGGAGATAAACCGCACACTTACCGCGACGATGGAGAACGGCGAGAAAATAAATATTTCGCGGAAATACTCGGCGGAAATCAAGCGGATATTGAAAGAAAGCTCGGAGGTACTTTAAATGAATGAGATGAAACGGATGCTTGAATGGTTTCGCAACGCAACGGCATTTATTTATGCATGGCTGACGCTGCTGCTTGTGATTCAGGCGAATGTATCGAATGAAGCGAGCCTGTCAGCGGCGGTGCTTTGGGATTTGTTCGTGTTCTCCGCGCTGACAGCGGCGGGATTCAGCGTGATATTTACCAAGGCGATCATCAAGAAATTGAGCTTCATCGGGCGGCTGAACTGCATGATGATTTACTTCGTGGGTCTGGAAATCGGATTTTTCTGCAAAATCGGATTGCTTACGACTTACGGCAGTCTGATTGAGTGGTTCGCCTTTTTCGGAATAATTGCAATACTCTACGTGCTGTGTCTTGTGATTTTCGGCATATACAGCCGTCGCAAGGAGCGCGAATACACGGGCTTGCTCGACCAATACAAAATTAAAAGGGAGAAATGCAGAGATGAATGAACAGACAATGACATGGATGAATAACCTTGACGAATTGCGCACCGACTGCGCGCGCGGTCAGAAGAAAGGGCTGCACTTCATAGCGGCTTCTGTGGTGGTGTGGGCGGCGATATTTTTTGTTTATTCGTCGAATATGCCGATGCTCGACAAAAACATTTACACGTTTTGGTGTACTGGGCTCACCTTTCCGCTGGCACTGCTTTTCTCGAAAATATTCCGCATAGATTTTGCGGGAAAAGCCAATCCTCTCAATAAAGCAGGACTGCTCTTCACCTGCAATCAGATAATTTATCTGATAATTCCGATTTGTATGTGCAATGCGTTAGGCGAGAATATGCTGATGGTATTCACAATAATATTCGGCGCACATCTTCTGCCATATAGCTGGCTGTATAAGTCGCGCACATATCTGGTGATGTCGATAATCATACCTATTGCGGCGGTTATAGTCAGCATTTTCTGTTACAATTGGGTGCTTGCGGCGATAATGATATGCATTCAGATAATATCCGTCATAGGTCTGGTGATAGAAAATGTCATGCTGAAAAAGTGAATAAAACACCCGCGTATCGGTGGCGAATTCAGCCGATATGCGGGTATCTTGCTTGAGAAAAAATCAGTTTGCAGTTAGTTTGTTATTGACCGCAGATGGGGTGCTCAGCTCTTTGTAGGTGTAGCGTATGACCAAAACGGAAATTACAAATGTCAGAATATCCGAAACCGGCATTGCATAGAGCACTCCGTTCAGGTCGAAAAAGAGCGGCAGTATGAGTGCGAAGCCCACGCCGAATACTATTTCGCGCACCATTGAGAGCAGAGTGGAGGTCAGTGCCTTGCCAAGTGATTGCAGATAAATGAATGTGCCCTTGTTGATGCACGAGAAGATTATCATGCAGAGATATACTCTGAATGCCTTGACCGCGAACTGTGTGTAATAAACGCTTTCGTTCTGTGCGCCGAATATCATAATAAGCTGATTCGGGAATAACTCGACGATAAGCAGAGCGACTGCACCCACCACGGCTTCTGAAATCAGCAGGAGGGTGAAAAGCTCCTTCGCGCGGTCCTTGCGCCCTGCACCGACGTTGTACCCCACTATCGGAATGCAGCCGGCGGCAAGTCCTATTGAAATCGAGATTATGATTTGGAAGAATTTCATAACGATACCGACCACCGCCATCGGAATGTGCGAATACTGAGCCTGTGAGAAAATATCGTCAAGTGCGCTGTATTTGGTTATCATATTGTTGGTTGCCGCCATTGATGCGACCAGCGAGATCTGTGCCAAAAAGCTGCATATGCCCAGCGAGAGGAATTTCTTCATCAGTCTGAAATTCCATTTGAAGCTGTTTTTGCTCAGCTTGACCGCCCTCATGCGGCGCAGATACCAAATTGACAGCACAGCGGTGAGGATCTGTCCGATCACGGTGGCAACAGCCGCGCCCATCATGCCCCACTTGAATCCGAAAATGAAGATCGGGTCGAGGACGATGTTAGCCGCCGCGCCTGCGAGGGTGGAGATCATTGCGAATTTCGGGTTTCCGTCAGAGCGGATGATGGGATTCACAGCCTGACCGAATATGTAAAACGGGATGCCGAGCGCGATGTAAAAAAGATATTCCTTTGACTGTTCAAATGTCTCGTTGTTGACAGTACCGCCGAACATTGCGATGAGCTGATCTTGAAAAATCAGATAAATCGCGGTGAGCACCACGCTCGATGCTACGCACAGCATTATCGCGTTGCCTATGCTTCGGTGAGCGTTGTCCTTTTGCCTTGCGCCGAGGCATATGCTGACGAATGCACAGCAGCCGTCTCCTATCATAACCGCGATAGCCAGCGCAACGACGGTCAGCGGATATACGATGGTATTCGCCGCGTTGCCGTAAGAGCCGAGGTAATCGGCATTTGCTATGAAGATCTGGTCAACAATGTTGTAAAGTGCCGCCACCAGCAGCGAGATAATGCACGGAACAGCGTATTTTTTCATCAGCACGCCGACCTTTTCGGTTTCGAGAAAAGAATTTGCCTTTTTCTTGCTTTTGTTTTTTGCTTTACTCATAGTTAAAAATATCCTCCTGTTTTTGCAAAATAAAAAAGTGCATGGCGAACAAGCCACACACTTCATGTTTATCAAAGCTAAAAACGTGCGGCTACAACTGGATTTACGCAGTTAAGCCACACGCTGTAATTAAATTTTATCATATTTTTTCCGTAAATTCAAATGGCTCTTTATACGAACTTTTTACGGGAATGCGCGAAAATATTTGTATAAAAAGCGGTCAAATTCAAGGTGGTCGTTTACAAATTATTTAATAATATTTTCTTGGAAAGTATTGACATATCTGGTCTAATGGATTAGAATGAATTTGTGATTCTAATTCATTAGACCAAATTTGTTTTTGGAGGAAATTTCTATGGAAGTACCTAAGGTGTTTGAAAGCGAGTACAGATTTTGTCTGATATTGTGGGAGAACGAGCCGATAAAAAGCGGCGATTTGGCTAAGATATGTGCCGAGCAGCTCGATTGGAAGAAGTCCACGACCTACACTGTCATCAAAAGGCTGGAGGAACGCGGCATATTGAAGAATGAAAATTCGGTGGTGACTTCGTTGGTGTCCAAGGAGGATGTGCAGTGCTCTGAGAGCCGCGAGTTCATCGACCGCACTTTCAACGGCTCGTTGCCGGGATTCATCGCGGCGTTTACTAGCAAGAAAAAGTTGTCTGCTGAGGAAATCGACGAGATAAAGCGCATGATAGACGATTACGGACAGGAGGAATGATATGGAGGGTGTATTTGTTGAACTGCTCAACATGAGCATAAATGCAAGCTGTGTCGTGCTTGCGGTGCTGATACTGCGGCTGATATTCCGCCGCGTGCCGAAATGGATTCACTGCGCGATGTGGCTGATGGTGTCATTCAGGCTGATATGCCCGTTCTCGATAGAGAGCGAATTCAGCATAATGCCGTCGGAAAATATTATATCTCAAAGCGCGGCGAGTTCGGAGGTGTCCGAGCAAGCTGTCGTTGCCGATGATTCGGAAAAAATCTCGCCGGAGGTCAGCGACGATTCGGCAGTGCAGAAATCCCCGCAGCAATCGTACACATCGCGCATTGAGCAGGGTTCGCCCAAGCGCAGTGTCAAGCAGAATGTCATTCATTACGGCGCGTATGTGTGGATAATCGGGCTGGTTGTGGTTGCGGTTTACGGCGTTGTGTCGTATGTGATTCTGCGGCACAGAGTGTCGGAGGCTGTAAAGCTGAGGGAAAATATCTATCAGTGCGACAGGATAGATTCTCCGTTTATGATGGGGATGATTCGCCCGAAGATCTACCTGCCGTTTGGCATGAGCGGGCAAAATATGGAGTATGTGATCGCCCACGAACAGGCGCATATTCATCGCCGCGATAATCTTACGAAAATATTTGCATTCGCGCTGACGGCTGTGTATTGGTTTAATCCGCTGATATGGCTGGCTTATGTCCTGCTCTGCCGCGACATCGAGCTTGCCTGCGACGAGAGTGTGATTCGCGGCAGAGATACAGACGAGCGCAAGGCGTATTCAATGGCACTGCTTGAATGCTCGACGGGGAATTCAATGAAATTTATTTACAACGCCTCACCGGTTGCATTCGGTGAGATAGGCGTAAAACAAAGGGTGGTTAATGTGATAAAGAATAAAAAAACTGCGGTATGGATAATTTGCGCGGCTGTGGCGGCGTGTGTGTTGGCGGCGGTGCTGCTGCTGACAAATCCCAAGAGCTATTCGATCAAGGTCCCCGAAAAGCTGGACAAGGCTGTGGCGCAGGCTATATTTGATTATAGTTCCGACTTGTATGTTCCGGAAGATTGGTACGAATGCTTCGGTGAAGGGCATGCAATTTTGGGTATGGAAGAGAACGATAATGAGGTTACGGTGTACGCAGTGTGCAGTCACGGCGGATATGTTTTTATGAATGACAAGCTTGTATTCAATTCAGGCTATGCCGCCGTACCGACTGTGATGAAATTCACGGTGGACGAAAGCGGAAATTATATCTACAAGAGCCACCAAGAGGCAGAGGACGGCTCGGTGTATATGGATTCCGTAAAAGACATTTTCCCCGCCGATATTGCCGAAAAGGTTTTGAATACCGATGAAAAGGAGCTTGAAAAGCTGGACGAGCAGTGCCACGCATACGCCAAGGAATATCTCGAAAAGCTGGGACGTGAAGCCGAGGTGGGTCATTATGCCGACTTTGAATTCAAATATTTCGGCGATGATTACGGTGTGTCGAGACATGTGCAGGACTTTTTTCTTGAGAATTTCCCCGAGTACGGCATGAATGGGATGTATGTAGGCGATTTTGAGCGCGTTGAGGACGGCGTGCGCTATATCTATTCGGTCACATGGCACGGTGACAATGACGGCAACGGGATCGCGGGATTCTATAAGTACAAATACGAAACATATGAGACAGTAGAATCACACGGTTACAGAGTTTCGGGAGATACTTGCACGAAAATTGAGGGCGATATTCCAAATTATTATGAAACCGTTGATGAAAATGGCAACAAGATATATTTCGATGACCAATGCAAATCGTATAAGTATAAGCTGACCTTGACAGGAACAATGCCGAATGCCTCTGCTCCATGCACTATCGAAGTGCTTACCAACGATAAAGACCTCACATTTGAAGAAGTGGCGTCGGATATGTATAGCAGCCAGTATACGGGGGAAAAGACATATTACCTCTGTGGCTAGTATACACATTCATTACAGAGCCGAAGTTGCCATCAGCGATACACTTGATGTTGAAAAGATTGATAAATTTATTGAAATTCTGTTGGGTTTCCGATATAATTATAATAATTAATTTACGGAGAGGATTGATGAATTTGTCATCAGGAAATACATATAAATCGGCGGAAATGCTCAACGCATTGGGAAATCAGTGCCTTGACTCGGGCAATTACGAGGAAGCTGTGGGATATTTCCGTCAGGCGGCGGAGTCGGGACTTGCCGATGCACTGGCGAATCTTGGCAACTGCTATTTTCACGGCTACGGCGTGGAAAAAAGCTATGAGCAGGCGGTGGCTTGCTTCAAGCCGGCGGCAGATCAGGGAAATCTGACCGCGCAGTTCAATCTCGGCATATGCTATTACTACGGCGGCGGAATTGCTAAGGATTACGACAAGGCATTCAAATATTTTAAGCTCGCCGCAGAGCAGGGCGACAGCGATGCTATGTACCGCCTTGGTGTTTGCTATTACTTCGGTCACGGCACGGCTAAGGACCACGACACCGCGTTCAACTATTACCGCATGGCGGCAACAGGCGGCGATCCTGCGGCACAGGGCGAGATAAGCGCAAGCGTGGGCAGTTCGGAGGAATTCCGCTGTCACTATCTGGAATCTGAAATGGAGAAACAAGCCGAAATTCTGACAGCCGAGGAGGAATGCGCGGCAGAAGCTGTAAGCCAACCGACGATCGAACAGCCGAGTGAGCCGGTTGTTGCGGAAATTGTTGAAGAAGCTGAAAAAATCGAAACAGTTGAAGCCGTTGAAGCCGCCGAACAGGGCGATGAGCTTTATGCACAGGGCGTGAGCTTTGCGGAAAATAAAAAATACGGCAAGGCGCGCAAGTGCTGGAAATCCGCCGCACAGCAGGGCAATACAAAGGCGATGAACACCCTCGGAAATATGTATCTTGCAGGTCAGGGCGTGTGGAAGAATAAGAAAAAGGCCGCAAAATATTTCCAAACAGCCGCAGACCTCGGCAATGAGGATGCGCAGAAGAAATTGCAGGAAATTTAGTCAAATATAAATAATCCCCGCATGGGCTGTCGAAATAATTCGATTCCCATGCGGGGTTAATTTTTACATTTAGCAAAAGTTTACTTATTAATATTCGGCAGAACGTCCTCGGTGTAGGCGCGGAGAATCTCGCCGATGCTCCATGCCTGAGTGAAGCAGCCGCGCGAGGTGCAGGTGAATGTGCCGTCGAATATCTCGGCGATGCCATTGATGCAGCCGTCGCGCATGTGGTCGGCGAATCTGTGGCAGATGTCATTGGCGCGCTTTATCGCCTCGGGAGAGTAGTCGTGCACCTTGCAGTATGCTGTGACGTAGCCGCCCATCGGGAATGCCCAGCTCGTGCCCATGTGGTATGCGCCGTCACGGTTGATGAGCTTGCCGATATACTGGGATTTGTATTCGGGGTCGGTGTAGGAGAGCGAGCGCAGACCGTAGGTGGTGTAGAGGTGCTTGCTCACGCAGTTGACGATGGCGATTTCCTTTTCGCGGTCGAGCATGGTGTAGGGGAGTGATACCGCGTAAATCTGATTCGGGCGGATCCTGTCCTCACACGGGTCGGCGACGTCGTAGAGATAGCCGCCCTTTTCGTTCCAGAATTTCTGCACGAAGGATTTCTTGACGCGATCGGAAAGCTCGGTGTAATGCGAGCCGTCCTCGCCGAATTTCTCGCAGAGCATCTCCATGACTTTGAGGGCGTTGTACCACAGCGCGTTTATCTCGACAGGCTTGCCGTGGCGGGGAGTTACCACCCAGTCGCCCACGCGGACGTCCATCCATGTTATCTGGTCAAGCTCGCTGCCGCCGTGCACAAGTCCGTCAGCATCCATGCCGATAGAAAAATCCGTGCCGTGCTCGTATGCGTACTGGATCTTCTTGAGTACGGGGAATATCTTGTTTTTGATAAATTCGTAATTTTCCTTGCCGCCTGTGTATTTGAGATAACGCTCGACTGCGTAGAAATACCAGAGCGAGCCGTCCATAGTGTTGTAGCCGGGCTGTTCGTCGGCGGAACTGGCGAATACATTGGGAATGAGGCCGTTCTTCTCATACATCGCGAAGGATTTGAGGATCTTTTCGCAGTCATCGAATCTGCGTGTGCAGAGAGTCAGACCTGTCATGGCGATCATCGTGTCGCGCGCCCAGTCGGTAAACCACGGCATACCCGCGAGGATAGTCTTGAGCTTGGTGGATTTGCGGTCAACGATAAATGCATCTGCCGCCCATGTCAGCTTCTGCGAGAGCGAATCCTGATTCGGGTTCATCTCGATAAGCTTTCTCATTCGCTCAACGTATGCGTCCACGATAGCGAAGCCGTTTTTGGCGGTGATGTCCTCGTCCTCAGTGGAGCAGATGACGAAGAATTTCTTTGTCTCGTTCGCGCCGATATTTATGACTGCATCGAAGGGCGTGTACTGGCTGTCAAGACCGTTGAAGCCGTTGCGCGAGTCGATGGCGAGGAACTGATTTTCCTCGGCGATAAATGTAGGTGCCGCCATGCTTGTGGGAATGAGCGAGCGGTCGAAAAATTCGCCGTCGCTGATGTAGAATTTCGCGGTGCAGCGTTCGTCGTCACTGCGATTGACATAGAGCACGCTGTCATCGACGTAGGAGGAGAATTTGCGGATGTCGTCGGGAGTGTTTGTCCTGTCGATAGCGCGCATTGCGAAAAGCGGGGTCACGCGGAGGGTCACAGGCTCGGTCGCACCGCTGACGGTGTAGCAGACAGCAATTGTGTTTTTGCCGTACTCCATAGCCACGGTTTTGTCGATGGAGATTTCATCCGTCTGATAGCAATAGGTGGGGACGATGTCCAGCTTGAACTGCTCCAGATATTTGTAGCCGTCATTTTCGCCGCAGAGGAATTGCTGGCAGGCGAGGTTGAAGCTGCGCTCTCCCGCAGTGACGGTTTCTTGAACCTTAGACAGAACATTTATTCTGTCAACAGGGGGATTTAGCGAGGCTACGAGATAGCCCGTGTGAATTCTCGCGGAGTTGTTGATGATAGTGCATGCGGAGGAGCCGCCGATGCCGTTGGTGAGCAGCCATTCGCGCTCCAGACCCTCGGCGAGAGTACGCCAGCAGCTTTTGCCGAATGTGTATTTTGTGTGCATTTCGATAACCTTCCTTAACAAATTTATTTTTATTAGTATTTGATAAAATTATACCATAAATTATTATGTAACTCAACAATATTTTTTGGATTTGGGTATTGACTTTTTGAATATTGCAATTTATAATAGTTCACATAGAAACTATTTATTTAGAAACTGATTTCAAAGAAACCGTTTTTGATAGGAGGATTAACGTGAACATTGATTCTACATTGATAAACTGGAACAGTATTAACCGTTTGTATGAATTGATACGCGAGCAAATGCTGGATAAGTTTAATTTGACAGAGCTTGAGAGCGAGATCTTAGTGTATTTGGTCTTTCATAAACAGATGGGAGACACTAAAAAAAATACCGCAAAGGACATTGCCGAGAGCAGAAATCTTTCAAAATCGAATGTATCCAAGGGTGTGTATTCACTTACCAAAAAAGGTTATATAGTCGGCGTACAGGACGAACACGACAGGCGCGTAACTCACTTGAATTTGACTGAAAATGTAGACAGCGACAAAATTGTCACCGAGGTCAATAAGATGAATGACCATTTCAACAAACTGCTCGTTCGCGGAATATCGCAGGGTGAGATCGAGCAGCTTGTGGAAATCGAAAGCAAGCTTGCGCAGAATGCCGAAAAAGCTATGGCGGAAAAGTTGTATATTATCAGCGATGAGCCTGTTGAATACCCCGTGACCAAGCAGATGGAGGTAATCGAAGATATTTCAAAATTCGATTTGCAGGGAATGTACGAGGGTAGAGTGTTCAACTGCTACGAATTTTTCGGCGCGCATATTCTGGATGACGGTCGCTGCCTTTTCCGCACCTATGCGCCCAATGCACAGCGCGTCACGGTGACGGGCGATTTTAACGGCTGGCAGGAGTCCGAAATGGTGCGTTATTATCAGAGCGGCATTTTCACGTTTATTGCCGACAGCGCACATGCCGGCGATAAGTACGAATACATCGTGTACGGAAATAACGGCACGGTGCGTCACAGCGACCCCTACGGATTCAGCATGGAGCTGCGCCCGAAGCACGCGTCAATTATCGTGGACATGAATGAATATCAATTCCACGACGGCGAGTGGCTGGCAAACCGCACGCTGAATTACGACAAGCCGCTGAATATTTACGAGATGCACCTCGGCTCGTGGCACACGAATCCCGACGACCCGAACGGCTGGTATACATACAGCGAGATCGCCGACCGTTTGATTGAATACGTCAAGGAGCACAATTACACCCACATCGAATTCCTCCCGCTTTCCGAGCACCCGTTTGACGGCTCGTGGGGCTATCAGAATACAGGCTTTTTCAGCGCGACATCCCGTTACGGCTCGCCGTATGAATTGATGGAGCTGGTCGATAAATGCCACCAAAACGGCATTGGCGTTATCATGGATTTCGTTCCCGTGCATTTTGCATTGGACGGCTATGCGCTTAAAAACTTCGACGGCACTGCACTTTACGAATACCCCAACAGTGATGTAGGTTACAGCGAGTGGGGGAGCTGCAATTTCATACACTCCCGCCGCGAGGTGGCTTGCTTCCTGCAATCGGCGGCTGAATTCTGGCTCAAGGTCTATCACTTCGACGGTCTGCGCATGGACGCTATCAGCCGTGCTATCTATTGGCAGGGAGACCCGAAACGCGGCGTGAATAACTGCACAGTGGAATTCCTCAAGGTGATGAACAAGGGCTTGCACGAGCGTCATCCTAGCGCGATGCTGATAGCCGAGGATTCGACCTCGTTCCCGAATATCACCAAGCCTGTGGACAAGGGCGGTCTGGGCTTCGACTATAAGTGGGATCTCGGCTGGATGAATGACACACTGAGTTTCTTTGCCTATGCACCGTGGCAGCGCAAGGATATTTACCACAAGCTGACCTTCTCCATGATGTACTACTATAACGAGCGATACATCCTCCCGCTGTCGCATGACGAGGTCGTGCACGGCAAGGGCACTATCGTCAATAAGATGTTCGGCGAGTACGAGGAAAAATTCCGTCAGGCGCGCGCATTTTATGCGTATATGTATATGCACCCCGGTAAGAAGCTGAATTTCATGGGCAACGAGCTGGGTCAGCTCCGCGAATGGGATGAAAAGCG
>JBGUUF010000431.1:0-2394 GCA_045133435.1 Acutalibacteraceae bacterium | reverse complement strand
AGAAATCGAAATAAAGCTGGAAGCAATAGCATATCGCCGCCGTCCACGCTATCAGTATGTTCAGGTCCGAGCCGATATTATCGTAAATATTATCTACGATAATGGCGCAGGCATTTGAAATGATGAGCTTTTTGGCAAGACCTACGAAAAATCTCCGCGTACCGTCAGCGATGCCTTCAAAATTGATTTTTCTGTCGCTGAGCTGCTGCTCGATGTCGTGATATTTGACTATCGGGCCTGCTATAAGCTGTGGAAAAAACGAAATATACAGGGCGAATTTGCCGAAGTTCTTCTGCACATTGCAGGTGCCGCGATATGCGTCGATAACATAGCTCATTGTCTGGAATGTGAAAAACGATATGCCGATTGGCAGAGGAATTTCAGGAACAGGCAATCCCGTCCCGAAAATCGAGTTTATAGTGCTCACCAAAAATCCCGAATATTTGAACAGTGCAAGCGTAGTTATGTTGAAGATAACCGCCAGCGACAGCAGGGTGCGCCGCTTGATGCAGTCGTTATTTACATATTTAGCGGCAGGAAGTGCGATAAGATAATTCACCAGCATGGAGAAAAGCATCAACAGGATATAAATCGGCTCTCCCCACGCGTAGAATATCAGGCTCATTATCAGCAAAAGAAAGTTGTTTATTCTGAGATTTCTGACACATGACACTATCAGAATATATATAGGAAAAAACGCAAAAAGAAATATTGCGGAACTGAATACCATTTATACGACCATCCTTGATTTTATTTTCGTTATCCGAAGAAATTATCCGATATTTCGCGCGCTGAATATTCCCATGCCCGTTACCTCATTGCTTTCGGGATCCAAAATGAAATACAGATAGGCAACGCCGGGTTTGTTTGGCTCGCCTGCCCAATATATCATGCGGGTGTAGGCATCACTGCTGTCAGTCGCATCCACGACTTCCTCGGTGTAAAATCTGCCGTATGCATTTTCAATATCGGTTCGGCTGTCTCCCAATTTTATGCCTTTGGATGACTCTATATCCTTATTAATATAGTTTCTTACGGCGATTTCACAGATAGTATCCTCTCCGCCGAGCAGTGGAACTGTGGAGATCTCACACGATCCGTTGCTGCTATATTGGTAGGTGTATACCTTGTCGTAACCTTCGTATGCGCAGCTCTGAGCCTTGCTTACATGATAATTTCTTCCAAGCGCCTTTATCAGCGGAGCCGCTTTCTGATTGATAGCATAGGTCTTTCCTCCTATCGTCAGACTGATAATGCTTTCGCTTATCGGCTTGTAATCCTCTGTAATGTTGTCATTATTCTGCGTTACATTTCCGCCAACATTCGGTGGCTCTGCCGAGGTATCGACATCGCCCACCTTTACGTTGATTACCATAGAGGCGGTTAAACTGCCGTCTGCCGTAGTCAATGTGACGATTGCCGTGCCTGTGCCGACTGCCCATATCGTACCGCCCGATACCTTTACTATTGACGGGTTGTTGGTAGTCCATGTGCCGCTTATGTCCCGCGCATATGACGGGGTAGTGATGACCTCCGGCTTGTACTCCTCACCGACAGTCATGGTGTGGGATTCCTCGGCAAACTCGATTTTTTCCGGAGGAATAGAGCTCATGGAGAAGTTGTTCAGATCGGGCATAAATTTTTGATTGCTGACAGATACCTTTCGATACGGAGTAAAGCCCAGCGGTGAGCCTTCGACGATTTTCACCTGAGTGCCCTCTTCGCACATTTTATAGACAAAATACGCGGCTTCCACCTCGGTACGCAGACAGCCGGAGGAGCAGTTGGTTCCGATTTTTTTGACACTTGCGCTGAACACCGATGAAAAGTCCGTGCGGCTGTATATCGGACCGTGTATGAACAATCCGCCGTAGATGTTATTTGTTTCGTAATAGGTCGTGGCATACGGTGAGTAGGTGTTCGCCGGCCATTTGTGCCACTCCTCTTTTTTGCCTATGGTGTATATTCCGGTCGGGGTCATGGATGCAGATTTGCCTGTTGCAGTGGTCCATGTTGCGACAAGCACGGTATATAGTCCATAGTCATCCTTTGAAAACACCGACAGTGTGTGTGCGCCTTTCTCCACATATATGAAATACGGAGTGTCACCTGTCGGAAAGCCGTATATATTTGCCTCGGCAAGCTCCTCGTCAGACACATCTTCGTTTATGTTTGACATGTCCATGTTTACTGTGATTTTGTTTGCATCAGTGCCGCTTACACTTACCGATTTATCCGCAATAAACCATGCATTGTAATTAAGCGCGAAAATTGCGGCAATTGCTATAAATATTACCGCCATTCCGACTGTTATTGCAAATGACGCCAGCTTTTCGGATTTTTTCATTAGAACCTCACCCAATCCAAATCAAGAATTGTTCAGACTTTGCTCTG
>JBGUUF010000430.1:0-8935 GCA_045133435.1 Acutalibacteraceae bacterium | reverse complement strand
TATTTCAGCGCATTTGTCACCGCCTCACAGCAGTTATTGAGCAGTACGCCCCACATTTGCTCGTCGATTCTGCCGCTGTCGCCCTTTATGTCAAGCTCCGCATCAATGCCGTATTGCTTGCGGCAGTCCTCGCAAAGTGCTATCAGTTGGAGCATTGCAAGCCGCTTGCCGTCGGGCTTTTCACGTCTGAGTAACGCCCGTATCTCGTCCATGCCGGTGCGCAGGCTATCTATAACTCTGCCGAGAATTTCGTCGGTCTTTTCGGGTGCGGAGGATGCTATCGCACGGCATGCCTCAAGCTGATAAATCGAGCCGTTAATGCGGTGTCCGAGCTTGTCGTGAAGCTCCTGCGACAGTTTTGCCTTGTCCTGAAGCATTACATTTTCATAATGCAGATTGGTGCGGCGAATCTCGCTCTTGAATTCCTGTGCACTGCTGTCAAGCGAATCCTTTAGCTGAAGCTCGTGCAGTTCGTAATCGTCGGCGGATTTGCGGTATCTGACTATCATGCCGTAATGCTGATAATAAATTATCGCGGTGAGCAGGCACAGCAGAAGATACATAAATTTATCCTGCGAGAATATCACGCACAACAACGGAGTGAGCAGTGTATACTGCGGCAGTTTAAACTCGGCAACAGCGTCCGAAATCGCCACGGGCAGCAGCACAATAAACTCATTGCCGCAGAAATACATCCCGCCCAGCACGACGGCAAATTCAGCGGCGAGCAGGATTTTTCTGTATTTAACAGTTTCGTAAATTGACATAATCGACGCGCACACCGCCGCCATTATGAATGTCAGCGCGTAATTTATCTGCCTGCCCTCAATGTTCATTATTATGCAGACAATCATAAGTATGGAATATCCGAATTTTACTCCTGCAAAATAATTCTTCTCCCACAATTCGCTTAAACCTGAGCCATAATTATTGTCCTCCAAAAATCTCACCTCGATACTGATTTGATTTCATTATAACATTGCAAATACATTTTGTCACGCAAAAATCGCGGGCACGGATTTATTTTCCACGCTCACGATTTTTTACATTATTATTCTTTACCTGTTGTATCCGACAGCTTTGTTCCGATGAATCCCGCTGTGATTACCAACAACATGAATCCTGTGGCGGCTGTGAAGAATGTTGCATATGCGCCGCTCTGACCCTTCATCAGCATTTCGGTACAGGTCATCACCCATTTCTGCGGGGTCAGCATTGAAGCCTTATCCCACCAGTCGGGGAATGTTACGAAGTTGAAATACACGCCTGCAAGCAGGTTGGTGAACATCCACACGCCGAATGCTACAAAGGAAACCACCGTGATATTCTTGCAGTACATACCTGTCACAATGCACAGCAGATTGAAGATTATGCCCAGCATTCCCACGAACAGAATGAATGCGCCGAACGGGATACCAACATCTGTGCCTATGAGCAGTGCCGTAGCGACTGCTGTTACAGCTGTCTGGAGGAGCGCGACGATTATGCCTGTAAATGCCTTTGAGAGAATGTATGCGCCCATCGATGTGCCCGACATCTCGATTCTCAGTATGGATTTATTCTCGCGCTCGGACACGATGAGGTTTGCCACAAACGCACCTGTCAGCAGGAATGCCATCGAGAGAACTGCAATTGAATAACCAATGCTGCTGCGCTGACTCATTTGCTTGATTGTCAGCTCGCCATCATCTCCGCCAACGGTCACACTGCCTGCTGTGGGCAGATTTTCAAATACATCCTCAGACATATCCAAGAAGTTTTTCTCGCTCGAAGCATTTGCCGCACAGCTCATCATTATCGAAACGCCTGAATTTATCTTGCCCTTGACCAACTCAATACGGCTGTCATCTCTGCCCTCAATTACCAGAATTTCAGGCTTAGTTCCATTCATTATTTTTTCGCTGAAATCCTCGCCGAGGTATACAACGGCAGTTACCGTACTGCACTCATAATAATTCTTTGCGAGTTCGTCAATTTCACTACGCTTCAGAGGTTCTGTTTTATAGCGATATACCGAAAATAAATTTCCGTTTATCATTGATTTGAGAAGCATTTCCGAAGACTCGTCCTGAGCCGCGTCGATAACAAAAATATTTGTGTGCTCCGCGTCAATTATAGATGTGTCAGCTTCTATTTCGCCTACGGTGGCTCCAATCGAACCTTCATACCCGGCATCCTGCTGAACCATGAGCAGTGCGGACGCGCCGAACGGCAGAGCCGCAAGGCATATAATGAATCCGATACTGCGAAGCAGCAGCTTCAGATTGCTTTTGGTCATTGTCAAAAAAGCACGCATTTTTAACCCTCTTTTCCTGTTTTAACTGCAAGCATCCCCAGCGGTATGCAGACTATCGACATTCCGCAAAGCACCAGTATTGCGGGAATTGTAAACTCACTGCTGCCGCTTGTGTTTAATTCTACAATTGAACGAGTCATGTAATAAATCGGTGAGAAATCGCGTATGCCGTAAGCGAATGTCGCGTACATATACGCACAGAACGAGCCGCCGACAAATCCCCAGAACATAATCATGCAGTAACCAACTGCGATAGCTACTATAACGCTTTTAATCAAGCTGAACAGCACTGTTGCAACAGCCGCCGCAGCTATACATCCCAAAAACAGAATGAGCGCGGTGGTCGGAATTTCCAGCCACTGAATATCATAAATCAATGTGCAAAGCACAACACCTACTCCGATAAGCAGTGTAATTGTCACGGCTGACGGAACGAATCTGCTCATGTAAATGCTTAGTGATGATGCGGGGGTAGTTCTGAATCTCGCAGTGATTTTATTTTTGCGCTCGCTTGCAGTTACGATTGCGAGAACTATCATTGCTATCCATATAAAATACACAGTGTATGCAATAGTGTAATACTGCTCGGAATCGGGCATGGGCAGAACGTCGATTTCATATTCTGTCACATAATTGCCCGCCTGCTCGCCTGACGCATTTGATATGATTGAGGACACGAGCATTTTCATAATTCCCGCCTGAGTTTCGTGGTCTTTGTCGGAATAAACGGTGTAGCCGTCGTCGGTAAATTCCACAAATACATCGGCTCTGCCGCTCTCAATGGCATTTTCTGCACTGCCGTGAACAAAATTCGCGGTCTCGATGTCGTTTTCTTTGCAGACGCTCTCAAATATCGGCTTAATCGGCTCGTACGCACAACCAGTGGCAAAGCTGTATCCCGCCGTGCAGCCTTCGATTTCGTATTCGTTTATCATAAAGTCTTTGAATACAGCCGACAACATTCCCGTGACGATTACCAAAAGCAATACGAACAAAAACAGCGGCTTGCACCTGAACATCAATTTTAAATTATTCTTTATCAGCTTCATCAGGATTCGCCTCCCGCATAGTCACGCAGTTTCTTGCCTGTCAGTGTGAGGAATACCTCTTCAAGCGTGACGCTGCTGTTCGGGTCGTCGGTCACAAGAGCAACCAATTCTTCGCGCGTACCTGTGGCGATGATTCTGCCGTTGTCCATAATGGCGATACGGGTGCATATTGCCTCGACTTCCTCCATGTAGTGACTGGTGTAGATAACGGTCGCGCCGTTATTGTTGGCTTCCTTTATCTTCTCCAGAATGAAGTTTCGGGATTGCGGGTCGATGCCGACGGTCGGCTCGTCAAATATCATCAAATCAGGCTTGTGACCTATCGCGCAGGCGATGTTCAAACGGCGCTTCATGCCGCCCGAGAATGTCTTGGCGAAGCTGTTGCGTCTGTCAAACAGTCCGACGAATTCCAGAGAATCGTTTATCGCCGCCTTGAGAGCCTTTCCCTTTACTCCATAGAGCGAGGTGAAGAGTTCCACATTTTCCCATGCCTTGAGATTGCCGTGAATCGCCAATTCCTGCGGGATGTAACCGATGCGGCTCTTGATTTTATTCATGCTCTTGGATGCGTCCATGCCGAATGCCTCGATACTGCCGGAGGTCGGCTTGAGCAGCGAACACACCATATTCAAAGTGGTGGATTTACCCGCGCCGTTCGGACCGAGCAAACCGAATATCTCGCCCTCCTTGATATCGAGCGAAATGTGGTCAACCACCGTTTTGCCGTCAAATTTCTTGCTGAGACCGCTCAGCTTCAATACTGTTTTGCCTTCCATAAACTAAAACCTCTTTTCGTAAATTTGCGCTGTGTTTGTCTTGCAATAAAATATTAACATATGGTCAGCGGAATTTTAAGTGAATTAAGAAATAAAAATCATGTGACTTTAGTCATATTCTGATTTCGGGTTGAAAATAATTGCAGATTGTGGTAGTATAAATGTAAATCAAATTTCACAGTAAATGGGCTAACTGCCATCTGGATTCCCGACGTTGTGCAGTTAAAATTTAATCATCTATCAGAAACGGAGTGTTTTAACATGAAATTGGAAGAAAAACAGGTAAACAGTACGGAAAAATTCTCGGGACATATTTTCAAGGTCACGCTGGACGATATTGAACTGCCCGATGGCAGACCTGCCAAGCGCGAGGTCGTAATTCACCGTGGAGCAGTCTGCATTGCACCTCTCACAGCCGACAACAAGCTGTATTTCGTCAAGCAGTACCGCTATCCCATGCGCGAAGTCTTGCTCGAATTGCCCGCAGGCCGCATCGAGGTTGGCGAAGACCCGCGCAACACCGCCGAACGCGAGCTTGCCGAGGAAGCAGGCTTGACTGTGGGCAAGTGCATTGATTTGGGTGTGAGCTACCCCACTCCCGGTTACAGCAGTGAGAAAATTTATCTCTATGCCGCGCGAGTCAGCGGTGAGTGCGACACTAACCCCGACGACGGCGAATTTGTCGAGCGAGTTGAATTGACCCTCGACGAAGCAGTTGAAAAGGTATACAACGGCGAGATAAACGATTCCAAGACCGCCGTGCTCGTACTCAAAACAGCCAAAGCCGTGAAGGACGGAGTTCTGTAAGGGGGACTGCATTATGCGTTTAAAGATATTCTTTAAAAATTTCGTGGCATTCCGCAAGGCATTTGCCAAAAGCGTGGTAGTTTATGCAGGCGCGGCGCTGGCAGTGCACGAAGTCATCGAATGGATGATCGACTCGTCTTCGGCAAACGAATTCTGCCAAAGCAACACACTTTTCGGCATTTCGCTCTACGATTATCTAAATGCGCCGTGGCTCTATCTCATCGCCGTGATACTGTTGTCGCTCATTACACAGATCGGTTTCACCCGATTCAGCGAAAAGATCCGCAACGGCACAAACTGCGAGATAGAAATCTCGATGAACGACATATTCCAAAACAAGGGGCAGATCCTCGTTCCCTGCAACAATCTGTTCACCTCCGACCCCGCGATCATCGGCGATTCCAGCATTCAGGCGCAGATGATGAAGCGCATACGTCAGGGCAAAAATTCTCCTGCGCCCGAGCAGTACATGGCGGATAAAATAAGCGAAAAGCTCGCATCGCCCGAATACGCGCAGTGTGAATTCGGCGGCAGAATGCAGACGGTAAATGACAAGCAATTCAAGCTCTATAAATACGGCACGCTTGTCCCCGTAACTGTCAGCGTGGATAATAAATCGCGCGACATTCTGCTGCTCGCCATGTCGGAAATATCCTCGCCGGGTGTGCCTGTGGTTGACAGAGCAACGCTGCTGAGCAATATCGACAGGATGTGGGATTATATCGCCGCACACCACACCAACAACGATACGATAGTTGTCCCCGTAATGGGCACAGGCGCGACACATACACCTATGGAAAAGCAGATCGTTGCACGGTATATTCTGTATTCATTCGCCGAGAATTCTCACCGCCTTGGACTGAGAAAACTTATCCTCAGCGTCTATCCCGAGGACTATGTGAACAACAACATCAATCTCGAAGAATTAAAACAATACGCGAGTTTCCTTTGCAGATTCCCCAGCAGTGATTTCAAGATAATAGAGTAAAATCCCCCGGCAAAAATCCCTGTATACACCGCCAACGGCATGTATACAGGGATTTTGTCGGCATTAATATTCAGTTAATAATAATCGTGTTTTGATATAATCATCCCCTGATACAATTGATTAAAAATCAATACAAGGAGAGTGTGATTATGAAAAAAAGCACAAGAATAGCAGCTATATTCATGCTGGGAATAATGATGTTTCAGAACTTTTGTGTGACATCTTATGCAGCAGAACAGGACAAAGATGAGCGGGCGTTTCCGTCAGGTGTGCAATACAGCGACATCAAAGCTGAGATTGAAAATTATGTATCGGAAAACATTGAAACCACATCGGGTATGAGCGTTGCGGTATACGATGAAGACGGCGTCATTTACAAAAACAATTTCGGCTATAAAGATAAAGAAAATGCCAAAGAAGTGGATTCATATACTGTATTTGAGTGGGGATCTGTAAGCAAGCTTTTTATCTGGATCAGTGCGATGCAGCTTGCTGAGCAGGGAAAACTCGATTTGGAAGAGGATATACAAGCCTATTTGCCGGAGAATTTTCTCAAAAATCTGACTTATGATAAGAAAATCACAATGCTGGATCTGATGAATCACCAGGCAGGCTTTCAGGAAACGTATATAGGATTGCAGACTACTAATAAGGATAAGGTAGTCAGTTTGGAAGAAGCATTGAGTAAGCACCAGCCGAAACAGGTCTACGAGCCGGGAACAGTGACAGCATACTCCAACTGGGGTGCTTCACTGGCGGCTTACATTGTGCAAAATATCAGCAAGCTTGATTATGTGGATTATGTCCATCAAAATATTTTTGAGCCGCTCGGCATGAAGCATACAATAATAGGCGCCACGCTTCAAGATAATGCATGGGTAAGCCGTCAGAGACAAGATTTAGTGTGCTATGATACAAACGGAGATAAAATAGAGAAGCTGGAAATGTGTTACGTTATCCTCTATCCCGCCGGCAGCGCAACAGGTACAATTGAGGATTTTCTGACATTTGCCCAAGCAATTACGCCAAATGACAATACTCCGTGCCCGCTGTTTGAAAATCAGGAAACATTAGAGCTGATGTACACACCTACCAGCTATTACGGCGACAGCGGTGTGCCGAATAATTATCACGGATTTTTTGCGAATCAGTACGGTGTGGAAACCTTGGGTCACGGAGGCAATACATTCGGCTGTTCCAGCATGCTTCAATTTGACCCGGAGAGCGGCGTCGGTATGGTCGTAATGACTAATCAGGCGCACGAACAGATTTACAACTATGATATGTACGAATTGCTTTTTGGAAAGTTTACCGATTCAGAGCTTGCAGATATAGAGCGTGATGTGCCCGAAGGCTTTGTTTCCTTCGCTCGTACAGTAAAAGAAGGACCGCTTTCATTTATGAGCGCAATGAGCATCTCAAGTTACTCTGAGGAGGATCTTAATTCTTGGTGGTATCAAGAAGGCGACTATATATATGGCGGATATGGAGATATATTTATTAGTACGGGCAAGATAATAACCAATCTGGCAGCTCTTTTATTGTTTGTATTGTCCGGTGTATACGGCGTGATCACCCTAATTGGCGGCGGCTTGATTTGTTCGCCTATTCAAAAGGCTTTCCGCAAAAGAAAGGGCATAGAAAAAAATCACCCTTTCAGAAAATGGAATTATGCTATGTCGGGAATTATGGCGATAATTATTGTTGATTTTATCGTTATGTTTATGCGCTTAAATAACGGAGGAGTTACGGGTGAGATGGGGTGTTTTGAGGGCTATATGATACAGAGCGGAATAATTGCCGTTATGTCAGTTGGCTTGATTGCAGGTCTTATCTCGGGATTGGTTTATTTATTCAAAAAAGGTATTGCAGATACGGGTGCAGAGAAGGTAAAATATTGTATAACGGCATTTATGTCGATATGCATGCTGGTAAGTGTCTTTGTATTTGACATGTATCAGTTCTGGGCGATTTAAGAGCCTGTTCAGTATCCCTTAGCACCTGCCTTGCACCGAGATACTGAACACGCTATAAAAATTGATCGAGGTGTACCTATGGCAAATATACTTATTGCGGATGATGAAAAAGAGATAGTTCGTCTGCTGAGAATTTACATCGAGGCAAATGATAATAAGGTTTTTGAAGCAAACGACGGGGAAGCTGCCTTGCAGATATTAAAGCAGGAGCATATAGACCTCGCTATTGTGGATATTATGATGCCGAGTAAAAACGGCTATGAGGTGATAAAAGAGGTCCGAAAGGGTCATTATATCCCTATTCTTGTAATATCTGCAAAGACGGAGCTGTCTGACCGTGTGTTTGGGATAGACCTGGGGGCGGATGATTATATCTCTAAACCGTTTGAGCCGCTTGAGGTTGCTGCCAAGGTACGCGCTCATTTACGCAGAGCAGGTGCTCAAATATCCGCAGAAAAGGAGCAGCGACGAATTGAAGTGGGTCCGCTCATTTTGGACTGCAATGAGTGTATCGTCATAAATAACGGTAATACATATGAGCTTACCAAGGCTGAATATAAGGTGCTGGAGCTGTTTATGGGGCAACCGAGGAGAGTGTTTACCAAGGAACAAATCTATGAGTACGCATGGGGCAATGAATATGCCGTGGATGATAATACCATACGAGTGATCATCAGCCGTTTGCGAGACAAAATAGGAAATGATACCATAAAAACTATTCGAGGTTTGGGGTATAGATTGGAGATACATGGATAAATTCAAAAGAAAAATAATCGGATATTTTCTGCTGTGCGCCTTTGGTATATCATTGTTAGAATCAGTATGCGACAGTACCTTTGACTATATTTGGTTTTCGATGTCTATAAATGATACTGTCTTTAAAATACTTGCTGTGGTAAATCTGCTGCTGTCCGCAGCGATATTTGGGATATTTGCACTCATGTTTTATCGTTTGACCAATAAGGCTGTGGAAAAGGAATGCCAGCGGCAGGTGAATGAGCGGAACATGATATATTCCTGCATAACTCACGACCTGAAAACTC
>JBGUUF010000429.1:0-4042 GCA_045133435.1 Acutalibacteraceae bacterium | reverse complement strand
GCTTATTGGATAACAATAGCGACATTGTTTGGGCGTATAACGCAGCCTATGTTATCATGTTTGTTGTCTGTCATGAATTGCCGTGGGGAGAATCCGAGTGCGTAGACCGCGATTGGGGCATGGGTATCGACAGAGACGAAGAATTCGTAGAGATGAGTTTGGATAATCCTGTTGAAAATCCCATCTGCAAGGCAGAAGATATATTTTTTGAAAGGCGATATCCGTCGCCGTTCAACGAGGAAGAATACCCCGAAGAAGCGGAATATTTATCTCTTGCGCAGCTTGCGTTTACGGTTTCGGGTATCATTCCTCCGAGATACAATGCGATTATGTCGCACGAGAAACAGTTGCTTTTGAAAGAGGGTTTTTCAGAGGACAAGGTTAATCTTCTGATAGAATATCTGTCTCTGGCTTACTCTATTACTCAACGGGATTCAGACTACCGTGTATTAGATGAAGAAATTGATATTGAAGAACCGGTAGAGAACACAGAAAATAACATATCTGATGAGCAAGAGAAAAAACTTAAAAGCGAAATCAAGCGTCTGAATAACCTTGTCCATCAACTCGACAAGCAGAATAAGGAACAGGCAGAACGGCTCTCCCGATATGAACAGGAACTGAAAGAATCCAACGCTGAGCTTGCCGAGCTGCGCTCAATGATTCATCCCGCAAGCGAAACGCAGGAGAAGGAACGGCTGAAAGTTCAGTTTCCGTATTCAGCTAAATCCAGAGCTGTGATCGTAGGCGGCCATGAAACGTGGGCAAAGGCGATAAAGCCGCTCTTGAAGAACGTGCGGTTCATAGAGCTTCACGAGCAGCCGAACGCAAGCCTTATTGCAAACTCGGAGGTTGTCTGGATACAGAGCAACGCCATTGCTCATAAGCACTATTACAAAGTAATGGATATCGCGCGTAAAAACAATATCAAGGTCTGTTATTTCCAATTCGCCAGTGCCGAGAAATGTGCGGAGCAGTTTGCTATGGACGAGCTTGGAGTCAAGGAATAACACGCAATATCAAAACACGCAGTTGATTACGACCTGCGTGTTTTCTGTTTTGCAGTTTTTACAAAAACAGCATTGAACAGCCGATGGATTTGTGATACAATGATATACGGAGTATTATATCTTTAGGGAGCAATGCGTTATGTCAGACGATAAAATCAATGTAGTGGGAACGAATATTCGCGAGAAGGCGACGGTAATATGGAACGTAGCAAACCACCTGTTCGGCTACTTCAAGCCGCATGAATACGGATTGGTCATTCTTCCGATGACGGTTGTAAAGCGGTTTCACGACTGTCTGTTACCCACATGGCAGGCGGTTCAGGATACATACGAGAAGGTAAAGCACCTCGCGGTCATCGACGGCTTCTTGACGCAAGCCTCGGGCTATCAGTTCTACAACACAAGCAAGTTCACCTTTGACAAGCTGCTTGCCGACCCTGAGAACATCGAAGCCAACTTCCGCGACTATCTGGCAGGCTTTTCTCCCAACGTGCAGGACGTGCTGTCCAAGTTCGATTTTGACACAGTGATCAAGCGCGTAGTCGAGAGCGGCAGCCTGTACCTTGTGATCAAGGAGTTCAACTCTCCCAACGGTTATCTCGGCCCCGATAAGATCAGCGCAGTAGACTGCGGTTATATCTTTGAAGATTTGGTGCGCCGTTTTTCCGAGAGCTTCGGTGAGGAAGCCGGAGCGCATTTTACAAGCCGCGATATTATTTATCTGATGACCGACCTCTTACTCTGCGACGCTGATTTATCACACGACGGCAATATCACCGTATATGATATGACGATGGGTACCTCGCAGATGCTTTCCTGCATGGAGGAGCGCATTCATGATTTCAATAAAAACATCGAGGTCACTTGTTTCGGTCAGGAGTTCAATCCCTCGACATTCGCAATCGCAAAAGCCGACATGATGATCCGCGGCGGCGACCCGAACAATATGCGGTTCGGCGACACGCTCTCCGACGACAAATTCAGCGGCTATACCTTCCAATACTGCATATCCAATCCGCCCTTTGGCATCGACTGGAAGCGCGAGAAGGCGGCGGTTGAAGCGGAGCACAAGAAAGGCGAGCTCGGTCGCTTTGCGCCGGGACTGCCGAAGATTTCCGACGGGCAGCAGCTCTTTTTGCTCAACGGTCTATCCAAGATGGCTCCCGACGGCAAGATGGCGATCATCCAGAACGGCTCGCCGCTGTTTTCGGGCGATGCCGAGAGCGGTCCCAGCGAGATTCGCCGCTATGTGTTGGAGAACGACTGGCTCGACGCCATCGTGCAGCTCAGCACCGACCAGTTTATGAACACGGGCATTTCCACCTATATTTGGGTATGCTCCAAGAACAAGCCTGCCTACCGCGCGGGCAAGGTGCAGCTGATCGACGCGAGCCACTGCTATGAAGCGCGCCGCAAGAGCATAGGCACCAAGCGTAACGACATCACCGACCTCTGCCGCCGCCTGATTGTGGAGGCGTATGGTGATTTCAAAAACGACGCGGTTTACGGCGACAAGGACGGCGTTTACTGCCACAGCAAGATTTTCAACAGCGAGGAATTCGGATATTATAAAATCACGGTAGAGCGTCCGCAGCGCGGCGAAAACGGCGAGATCATCACAAAGAAGGGCAAGCCTGTCGCCGACACAAAGCTTCGCGACACCGAGAACGTGCCCATGACGGACGACATTCAGGCGTATTTTGAGCGCGAGGTATTGCCCTACGCGCCCGACGCTTGGATCGACGAGAAGAAAACCAAAACCGGCTATGAGATTCCCATGACGCGCTATTTCTACGAGTATCAGCCGCCCGAACCTGTGGAGAGTATCGTTGAGCGCATCAACGCGCTGGAAAAGGATATTGCCGACGGCCTCAACGCGCTGTTTAACAGGGAGGGCTGAGCATGGCAAGAGAAATGAAAGACAGCGGAATTGAGTGGATCGGGGAGATTCCGAGGGAGTGGGAAATAGCCCGTTTGAAAACCCTGTTTTCTTTTGGAAAAGGATTACCAATTACAAAAGAAAACTTATGCGAATACGGTGTTCCTGTTATTAGTTATGGACAAATCCATTCAAAAACAAATACAGGAGTAAAAATACAAAATGATTTAATTCGATATGTATCAGAGTCATATTTAGAAACCAACAAACAATCGTTAGTTGATGAATCAGATTTTATTTTCGCAGACACCTCAGAGGATATTGATGGTTGTGGCAACTGCGTGTATGTAGATAGTCAGTCGGTCTTATTTGCAGGGTACCACACAATTATTCTTCATTCGCGTAGCAATGGAAATAATAGATTTTTAGCATATTTGTTTAAGACAGATAATTGGAGAAGTCAAATTCGCGGACGTGTTTCTGGTGTAAAAGTTTTCAGTATTTCCAGAAGAATACTCAGTGATGCAGCAGTTCTTTTACCGCCAGTTTCAGAACAACAATCAATCGCCGACTTTCTAGACACCCAATGCGCCCATATTGATTTCGTCATAGAGAAAACCCACGCTGCCATTGAGGAATACAAAAAGCTGAAACAGGCGGTCATCACGCAGGCTGTCACCAAAGGCATACGCCCCAACCGCGAAATGAAGGACAGCGGAATTGAATGGATTGGAGAGATACCGAAGGAGTGGAGTTTAATTAGAATAAAGCGGCTTCTAAATGAAAGAAACGAAAGATCAGTTTCTGGAAACGAAGAACCCCTTTCTATGAGTCAAAAATACGGACTAATCCCAACAAGTCAAATGGATATGATACCAAACATAGCATCATCATTTGTTGGTGCAAAGCTATGCTACAAAAACGATTTGGTATTTAATAAATTAAAAGCACATCTTGGTGTATTTGCCGTTTCGAACTTTGATGGATTGGTTAGTCCGGATTATGCTGTGTATTATTCAACCAATATAGCATCATTGAAATATTTAGAGTTCCTTTTCAAAACACCTCAGTACATTGGCGAATTCCGTAAGAAATCGACTGGAGTTGGAGCTGGGTTAACTAGATTATATACATCAGGCTTATACTCTATCTA
>JBGUUF010000428.1:0-3448 GCA_045133435.1 Acutalibacteraceae bacterium | reverse complement strand
AGCATATCCATATCGAATAGACCTTCTTGATTTTTTCGTAATGCCCGTCGGTAAACTCGGTGCCGTACTGTGCTGACAGCATTCGCCCGCAGTAATATATGCCGCGCTTGACCAGCGGATACCCAGGTTTGTAGTTATTTTGCGCTTCTATATTGATTATGAGCTTGATTTCCTCGTTTGTTCCGGGGGCTGAAGCGAAAAACCGTATGTCATATAAAACAGTGCCCTCGTTGATAAGCTTATCCTCTTCACTCATGCCTGAAATACACTCGCTGTCGGGATTTACCGGCTTGCGCTGATAATTCGTTTCGTCAGGATTGACTGCGACAGAAGAAATTTCCGGCTCTTTTTCAATATAAATTTCCGCGATTTCTTTTATCGTGCAGTCTTTATATTCGGCGAGACAGCTTTTCATTATCCATGCCAAAATCTCCTTGTTGGCAAGCAAGCGTTTGACTGAAGCGTCGTACTTTGCTCTTTTTTCGGCTATGCTGAGATTTTTCGCCAGCGTTGATGTTATCTGCATTTCTGACACCTCCATGCCTTTTTCATCTTTATTGTATCATACTTGTGAGAATATATCAAGTTTTATCATTCAATATTTATTCCAAACAGCGTAAATAATCATAATAAAATTTACTTGCAATGGCGGCGCATTGATGATATAATAAATTAAATCAATATTTGTTTTTACGGAGGTAAATTAATTATGTCATACAAAGAGGAATTTGTCAAATTTATGGTTCGTTCGGGCGTGCTTCTTTTCGGTGACTTCACCACAAAGAGCGGCCGCAAGACACCTTACTTCGTCAATACAGGCAACTACAAGACCGGCGCACAGGCCGCAAAGCTGGGCGAATATTATGCACGCAACATTCAGGAGCATGTCGAGGGCAAGATCGACGCCCTCTTCGGTCCTGCATACAAGGGAATCCCGCTCGCTGTTGCCGCAGGTATCTCGATGAACAATCTCTTTGACCGCGACATAAACTATTGCTTCAACCGCAAGGAGGTCAAGGACCACGGCGAGGGCGGTGCAATGGTCGGCTACAAGCTCCAGGACGGCGACCGAGTGCTCATCGTTGAGGACGTTATCACCGCAGGTACAGCTATCCGTGAGACTCTCCCTGTTCTCAAAGCTGCCGCAGACATCGAGATCGCCGGCATGGTTATTTCCGTTGACCGCATGGAAAAGGGCAAGGGCGAAAAGACCGCAATTCAGGAGGTTTACGAAGAATTCGGTATCGTCACATACCCCATTGTGACAGTCAGAGAAATCATCGACATTCTTCACAACAATCCCGTTGACGGCAAGGTCTACATCGACGACGAGATGAAGGCTAGAATGGAAGCATACATGGAGCAGTACTGCGTTAAATAATTACTTTTAAAGATACGCCGATTTGTTCGCTTGTTGAGCAAGCGGGACGGTCGGCGTTTTGTGCTGATAAAAAAAATGTTCGGAGGATATGGAAGAATGTTAAGACTCAGAACAGGCTTGAATTTTGGCTGGAGATACACCCCGGATTACTCCCCGAAAAAGAGCAAAAATGAAAATTTTGATTTTACAATAAAGCCGGTCGATGTTCCTCACAACAGCGGAAGTGAAAAATTTAATTATTTCAGCGGTGAGGACGGCAGCAAGGTCGTTCAGTACAGCAAGCTGTTCTGCGTGCCCGCCGAGATGGAAGGCAAGAGAATAATCCTGCATTTTGACGGCGTGATGTGCTGTGCCGCCGTGTTTATCAACGATAAGGCGGCATTCGCTCACAAGGGCGGATTTACGGAATTCAGCTATGATATTACCGACTTGGTAAACGACAGCGACAACAAGCTCACCGTTATCGTGGACTCGTCCGAGCGCGCCGATACTCCGCCCTACGGCGGTTCGGTGGATTTCATCAGTTACGGTGGAATTTACCGCGATGTTTGGATAGAGGCTGTGCCCGATTTGTACATCAAGGACACTTTTATTCGTCCGATGATGACCGAAAAGGGCTGGAAGCTCGACATTACAGGCGAGGTCGCAGGTGATGCAAAGGCTGAGCGCAAGCTGACATTTGCGCTGTATGACGGCACTCAAAAGCTGGGTTCCTGCCAGTATAAAGCGGAGCAGGCGAATTATCACGTCTCGTGGAATGTATCGGCGGATGTAGTTCCGTGGACACCCGAAAATCCCAAGCTGTATATTTTCAAGGTGACGCTGGCTAACGGCGATGAGCTGGATTATACCATAGGCTTCCGTCAGGTCAAAGTTGACGGACAGGGATTTTACCTTAATGGAAATAAAATCAAGTTGATAGGCGTCAACCGCATGCAGAATTACGCAGGCGAAGGTTTTGCAATGCCCGCCTCCGCACAGCGCAGTGATGCCGATTTGATAAAATCTCTCGGCTGTAATGCAGTGCGCACGGCGCGTTATCCGCAGAGCAGGCATTTCCTCGACCGATGTGATGAGATCGGTCTTATGGTCATTGCCGACATCCCCGGGTACAAGCATGCCGAGGGCGGAGAGTGGCTCGATACTTTGGTTGAAAACGTCGAAGAAATGATGCTCAGCGACCGCAATCACCCAAGCATTGTGATGTGGGGTACACGCGCGGACGATACGCAGGACAACCCAGTTATCAATCGCAAGATATGCGACACCGTGCGCCGATTGGACGCATCCCGCCCGATGTACGGCGTGAGAGAGTTCAAGGGCAGCGATATTCTGGAAGAGGTCTACGGCTACAACGATTACGAAAAGCACGCGCTCAACGAGCCTGTTAGCTATGATACTTCAAAAATCTCGCTCGGCAAATCTCCCGTGATGATAACCGAGCACACCGGTTATCTCTATCCCGCGAGAAGCTTCAGCGGCGAAAAAGAATTGCTCGATCAGGCATTGAGCCATGCCCGCATTATTGACGCTGCATACGGCAATGATGCGGTAATCGGCGCATTCGGCTGGTGTCTGCACGATTACAATGCGCATTCCAGCTTCGGCGGCGACGACGGAATTTGCAGTTACGGTATCTGCGACATCAACAGAATTCCGAAGCTTGCGGCGGCCGTCTATTCAAGCCAATCATCGGCTAAGCCTGTGCTCGAAATTTCGTCGGCAATGATGGCGGGTGAACATAAATCGGGAATTATCGGCAGTATCTATGCATTTACGAACTGCGACAGTGTGAAGCTTTACAAGAATAATGAGCTTATATCCGAATTTTTCCCCGACAGAAAAAAATATCCGAACATGCCGCATCCGCCGATTTTAATTGATGACCTCATCGGTCAGAAAATGACCAGCAGTGAGGGTTTTGACGTTAAAAAAGAACAGATGGTGCGCAAGGCTATGAGCGAATTGAGCGAGGGAAATGCCGCAGTATCTCAGCCTAAAAAAGAAGGCTTCATGTCGCTTTTCTCCTCGAAAAAAAAGCTGTCGGTTGAAGAAGTTGCGCGGCTT
>JBGUUF010000427.1:0-1650 GCA_045133435.1 Acutalibacteraceae bacterium | reverse complement strand
AATGCCGCGTCACGATACCAATCGACCGCATTCAGCTCTCGCTCGACCTTCGGCGCATTTTTTACGACAGGCGGCGCACTGATCACATTGGCACTCGCCGCAGGAGTGCTGAATGTCGGTGCAGGCGCGGCGGCAGCTTTGTGAACCATGCTCGGGTGGGACGGCATATGATTATCGCTCGGATAGGTCAGCTTCCATTCGCGGCGAAGTCGGTCGCAAGTATCCATAATATCATAGGTCTGCCATGTGGGATAGATCGGCGACTCGGTCAAGCCCTTTTCAAGGCAATCCATCACATGCAAAGCCTCATAGGTGTATTTCTGCTCCAATGTGTCGGAATTACTGTACTCTTTAACGATTTTGCCGTTCTTCATCACATAAGCTGAGTCTGCGCAGTTGAAGTTCGGTACGATGATAATGCCGTCAGTACCTGTGATTTCCGCGTGATTTGAGTTGAATTCAAATCCGCAGGAAATCGAAGCAGTGCCGCCGTTGTAGAATTTCATCACGGCCGCCGACTGCCAATCTATGCCGTTTTCGCAGCGAACCACGTTAGATTTGATTTCGGTGGGTCTGCCGCCGAGCAGCCATTGAGCGAGGAATATCGAATACACACCCAAATCCAGCAGTGAGCCACCGCCTAATGCCGGTGCAATGGCGCGGCTGGATTTGTCATACTCGCGCTTGTAGAACAGCGACGCGTTGACCTCCTTGACCGTGCCGATCACACCCTGCTCTATCCACTCGGAAACCTGAACTATTGCGGGCAGGAAACGCGTCCACATGCCCTCCATGAAGAACACGCCCTTTTTCTTGGCCGTTTCTATCACGGCGGAGGCCTGACTGCTGTTGAGCGCAATCGGCTTTTCGCAAAGCACAGCCTTGCCGTTATCTATCGCGGCGATAGCGCTGTCGGCGTGGTCAATGTGCGGCGTGCCGATATACACGATATCCACATTCTCAGCCGCCGCCATTTCTGCGACGTTATCATATGCATCTGCGCCGCCAAATTCGCTCGCAAACGCCTTTGCCTTATCCAGACTGCGCGAACAGACCGCGCTGATTTCCGCATTTTCCAAAAGGCTCAGAGCCTTGCAAAATTTTTGACACATCTTACCTGTGCCAACTATACCCCAACGATATGTTTTCATAAAAATCACCTCAACGAGATATGCGAAAAATATATATTTTTCACATGAATTAGTAACATTATATCAAATCATCTCGGTACTTGCAAGTTAAATATAGTTAAAATATCTAAAGGTGCCAATTTTTATCGCATTTCACAAACATTTTCCTTTTTTATTGTATAATCGGAATAACTTTTTATTCGATATTTTCTTAAAAAACGCAAAAAAGCCGCACTTTGCACAAACATCAGTTTGTAAAGTACGGCTTTTTTATTTAATTTTACGCAAGACCTGCTTTTTTCAGATTTGCATTGTGTTCTTTGAGTGTCTTTGCGAAGTAGAATTCGCCCTGCTGACCGGAGCAGAAGTAATAATAATCTGTCTTGTCATGGTAAAGAACGGCTTCAATTGAGCTGATACCGGGATTGCATATCGGACTATCGGGCAGACCTTTGACACTATAGGTATCACAAACACCCTTGTGATTTTCCACCCAATCCTTCTTCTCCGCATCGGTCAG
>JBGUUF010000426.1:0-6732 GCA_045133435.1 Acutalibacteraceae bacterium | reverse complement strand
TAATAATCTCGGCAAACTGTCTGTCAGTATCAGCGTAACGCTGCGCGCCGAGCTTGATGAGATGCAGGAAATCGGATTGTGCGATTCGGTCAAGGTGATTCTCGACAACTTTGGCACGAAGGCTACTGCGAAGATCACCGAAGCTACCTATGACAGCCTGTTGGAACGATGGGACAAGTTAATTATCGGCGATGCCCGTATTACGGTTGCCGACGTTATATTAAATCGAAAGAGGTATGTTAAATGACAATTGACAAAAACATTACGGTTGACCTCAATCGGGTTCAACCACTGAAAACCATTCAGATACACGAGGGTGATACCAACAGTGTCAGACTCGTGTTCACCCTGACAAAAGACAGCGTTGATGTTGACCTGTCTTCCGTCACTATCAGATACGATGCGGTGATCGGAGACTATCTTGCCGAGCAGGACGCTCCCGGCTCCATTGAGGACGGCAAGGCGGTCGTTCCTGTGACCGCAAATATGACCGCGCGGAGCGGTATTCTCAAGGTCGACGTCAAGCTGGTGGAAGGAGAATCCGTCCTCTTTACGCAGACCATCAAGCTGCTCGTGGAGCGTTCGGTCATCAACGGAGATACGATCATTGATATTTCCGGCACCACCATCGATCAGAAGCTTGAACGCCTTACCCTGCAATTTGAGGGGTTTGTCAGCGACTATTACAGCAAAACAGACGTTGACAGACTGCTCAATACAAAGGTCGTCAAATACGAGTACCATCAGGGCGTTCACGCGGAAGATCTGGATAACTACACCGATGCACAGACGCTCTACCGCATTTACTACGAGGGTACCTATCAGTTTCTTCTCTGCACCTCCGGTACCGGCGGTCAGTATCGCTTTACCAAATTCGGTGATATTTTTTATCGTGTTTACAACATGGGCAGCAACACATGGGGTGAGTGGAAGAAAATCAACGGCGACGCTGAGATCACCTCTATCTCCGGCGAGAAGATCATCGACAATACCATATCCGATGACAAGCTGATCGATGAGTATTACCGTCTGTTCTACAATTACAATATTGATGAAGCCGACAGCCTTCACACCATCGGTATTTACACCGGCAACGCCACCGCTTCATGGAACACAAACTACGGCATTACCGGCAGGTTCATTCTCTTCCACGACTATGACCGTCAGATCGTGTATTTCGAGGGCAGCAACCGCACATTCATCAGGACCCGCGCGATGTCCCATTATCCGTTTGACGAGTGGGTAGAAATCACCCCTATCACGGAGGGCAAGGTCAATACGCTGATCGACACCAAGCTCGGTTCCTACTACACGAAAGCGCAGACGGATACGAAGCTTGCCGAACGAATGAAGGTCAAGGCGCAAACCATCAGCGACCTCAATGAATGCGATAATCTGACCGACCCCGATACGATTTACCGCATTTATAACGGTGGTATGCATCAGCTCCTGCTTAACACCGCCAACTCGGACGGTCAGTTCCGTTTGACCCGCAACGGTTATATTTATTACCGGAGCTTTAACTCAAGCAACAACACTTGGAGCGAATGGAAAAATGCACTGATCAACATTCCACCGAGGACTATTACTACCGCAATGCTCGGAAACGTATGGATCGCTTACGATATTCTTGAAGACGAGTATATCCGGTACTTTGATTTTACGCACCCAACGGAGTTTGACTCTCTCTTTGACTACGGCATTTACACCGGCGATGCTGACAATGACTGGATCACTCAGCATGAAGTTATCGGTCACTTTATTCTGCTCGTCGTAGAAGACAATCAGGTTCTCTTCTTCCCGGAATGCTCAAAGCTCTTTGCGAGAACGCGCCCGGTAAACGGCGACTGGATGGATTGGGTGGATATTTCTCCTGTTGACGAAGCGAAAGTTAACACGCTTGCGGGATCTATCGTCGATGACAAGCTGACGAGGTATTACACACAATCGGAAACCAACCGTAAGCTCGCTGACAAGGAAAACATCGTTGTGATGACAAGCGCACAGCTTTCTGACTGTGACAACTGCTACGTTGCGGAAACACTCTACCGCATGATCATCAACGGTCAGGAACAACTGCTTGTAAACGCCGGTACCCGCTCGGCTCAGTACCGTTTTACCAAGGATAATGTGTACTACCGCACCTATCAGACCAGAGAGTGGGGCGAGTGGAAAAGCATCATGACGATGATTCCTGATGGCACTGTCACAGGTGATATGATCCAACAGGGTGCAATCACAGCGTATCATCTCGAAGATATCTATCCGGCGCTTCATTATGCCGATCCGATTTCCGGTGAAGGTGATATCAGCGACTGGAGCAACGGTATTTATATCGGTGAGCTCACGGAAAACTGGAGATCGCGATACGGAGTATCCGGACATTACATTCTTATCGCCGACGGTATGCAGATCATGTATATCCCCGAAGCGAACCGTGTTCAGTTCCGCGAAAGAGGTCACATGGGCAGATGGGACAGCTGGACTATTATCGACTTGTGCAATCACTTTGAACTGCACGATGCTGTGCACGGCGAAAACGGCACAATCGCTGAAAACTACGCATGGTACACCGACCCGTCTCAGGGACTTTCCCTGACCGGCACCTACTCGCTTGTCGGCGACTTCTGCACCATCAACGGCACCTGTCCTCTGATTGAGGGTTGGGAAACAGTCTATTACTCGCTGCCATGCAACAGCCTGTTTTCAGCGTCAGCCATTGCCCGTTGCGGCGACGATGTGTTTACAATAGCAACGAACACGCTTGACAACATATCCGTAATTGAAATCAAAAAACTCGGCGGCGGTACAATGCCGTCCGGAACAATCAGCTTTACGCTTCGATACAGATATCTCGAAGCAGAAATAGGAGGTTAAACCCATGAAAATCAAAAAGGAATATACATTGGAACAGCTTACGACCGAGTCGGTCAATGTGATTACCGTTTCCACAGCGACAATCGACAAGGAACGCCGCGAGGTCGGCAGGAGCCGTATGGCTTACGTGAATTCTCCGACAGGCAGAAAACAGCTCTCGGAAATTCTCCCCGACGAATATGTGACTGCGGTTCTGGCACTGTGGGGTGAAACACCCACGGTAACCGACCCCACATAAGGAGGCGGGGTGCGATGACAGAGGCTATTGTATGCGCTGTGATCGCGGCGATAGCGGCGGTTACGGTCGGTCTGATCAACGCTTTTTCCCAGAAGAAAACCAAGCAGGAACTGAGCGAGGAATTTCAAAGGGAACTTAAGGAAGCGGAAAACAAGGAAAAAGCCCGGCAGAGATATGAGGTATATATGATCAAAGGCATTATGGCTTCCAATTCTCTGAGCGAGGCAACTGCCCGTGCCGTTCAGCGCATCCCCGACGCCCACTGCAACGGCGACATGGAAGCCGCGCTCGAAGAGGAAGAAAAGGTCAAGAAAGAGATCCAGCTTTTTCTCGCTAAGCAGGGCGTCAACAATATAATCACTTAGCGTTGGCACGTTCGCGTGTCAGCGCTTTTATTTTTGATAGGAGGAATTACCCTTGACAAAGAAAACATTCAAACTGTGGGCAAAATACGCGGGCATTCGCGCCTTTAAAACCGTGATTCAGGCAGCCGTTTCGTCCATCGGCGCACAGGCGGTTCTGACGCAGGTCGATTGGGTCATGGTCGCTTCCATGTCCGTCACGGCGGGCTTGCTCTCTTTGCTCACATCACTTGCGGGTCTGCCTGAACTGAGCCTGCCCGAAGAAGAAAGACACAACGTTCAGTAACGGAGGTTCACTATGAGTTTAGTCGGTAAAAAAGGTGTCGACATCTCGTCAAACAACGGCAGTGTCGATATCACAAAGATCAAAAAAGCGGGTTACGACTTCGTTATGATCCGCTGCGGTTTCGGTGAAGATATCAAATCTCAGGACGATAACCGCTGGGAAGAAAATGTAAAGAAATGCGAAGCGGCGGGAATGCCATGGGGCGCATATTTCTATTCCTACGCCTGCTCTGAAAGCTCTGCCAAAAGCGAACTGGCACATGCTCTCCGTCTGCTCAAGGGCAAGAAGCCTACGCTGCCGGTCGCCTTTGATATGGAGGACGCAGATGGTTACAAAGCCCGTCACGGCGCTTGGAACAAAACCAATGTAGACAGAGCCTGCCGTATCTTTTTGGAAGGCGTTGCAAAAGCAAGATACTATCCGATGCTCTACGCAGGCTTCGAGGAGATGAATAACTACATTTCATCCGAGGTCTGGAACAAATACGATATCTGGTTCCCCCATTGGGCGTCCGCCTGCGGCTACAAAGGAAAGAACCTTTGTATGTGGCAGTACGGTGGTGAGACAAATATCCTTGAGAGCAACTCGATCTCCGGCGTCGGCGTCATTGATAAAAACATCTGCTACAAGGATTACCCGACCATTATCAAGTCGGGCGGTTACAACGGCTGGCCGAAAACAGCCTCGACTGCAAAACCTGCGACTGCAGCTACAACCACCAAGACCACAGTAACGGAAGCACAGCTCCGTCAGAGCGTTGCGGGTATTATCAACAGCTGGCTTGGTGCAAAAGAAGGTGACAGCGTCCACGCAGAGATTCTAAGAATCTATAACGCACAGAATCCTTTGCCTGTGGGATATAAAATGCAGACCCACGATGCATGGTGTGCTGCGACCGTCAGCGCGGCATGGCTCAAAGCGGGTATCGCACAGTACACAGGAACAGAATGCGGCTGCGGTCGTTTCCGCGACGACGCCATCAAACGCGGCATCTGGGTGGAAAACGATGCCTACAAGCCCAACATCGGCGATGCGGTCATCTATTACTGGTCTGACAACGGAGTCGGTGACTGCAAGACGGGCGCCGATCATATCGGTCTGGTAACTGCGGTAAACGGAAACAGCTTCACGGTGACGGAGGGCAACACCGGCAACGGCATCGTCGGCAAGCGCACTATGCAGGTCAACGGCAGATTCATTCGCGGCTTCATTGCTCCGAACTATGCCGATATCGCCAAGAAGGTCAGTGGTGTGGTGACGGTTACAAAGCCGACCGCTACTACTCCGAAAACGACAACGATTCCGGATATCACCTACAGAGTGCGTTCCGCAGGACACTGGCTTGCCGCTGTCAAGAACGGTGCAACCGCAGGTATTCGCGGAACGGCGATCACAGACATCGCCATAAAGCCTGCGAAGGGAACGATCAAATACCGCGTCCATATCAAGGGCGGCAGGTGGCTCCCCTTCGTAACAGGTTACGATGTCAATGATTCCAACAACGGCTATGCCGGTATGGGCTATGCCATCGATCTCGTTGAGGTGTATTACTACACGCCTTCCGACGTGGTAAACGGCATCGGCTATCTCCGCGCCAAGTACCGCGTTTCTCCCACAAACAGCGGTTTCTATGATTATCAGTTTGACAACGAGAAAACAAACGGTCAGGATGGCTACGCAGGTTACCCCGGCAAAGCTGATGACCAGTTCCAGCTCACTCTCGCAAAATAGAATAACGGCATAACTTAAGCCTCCCGCGTCACTCCATTTCGGATTGATACGGGAGGCTTTTTTTATTTTACCTCAGTTTTCCGGAAAACACCATAAACCGGGAGATAAGAACTTTACTGTGGAATTATAATCTCGATTTCTATACTTTTCAGAAATTTGACCAGTCTTGGTTTCGTTTGTTTCCAAGCCCGGCGTTATTACGAAGACTTCTTTTTACGGATACTACGGTATCATAAATAACAGCTTTCTCGAAATTGCTGCAATCCGAAAGCAGTTCATTCAGTTCTGGAGAATAAGAGAGCTTGTCGTTAGTCTGATTTCCGAGAAGAAGTCGATCAACAGTTACGTCCAGTGCTTCGGAGACTCTAACAAGCACTTCGAGGCTCGCCTTTTTCTTTCCTGTTTCGATGTGACTGATATAACCGACGGAAAGATTTGTTAATTCGGCGAGCTCGGCTTGGGAGATTTTCATCTTTTTCCTGCATTTACTGATTCTATGTCCGATTTTCTTGAAATCCAAGGTGTAATTCACTGTTCTCACCCCTTGTTACGACATATTAACTCTTAATCCCGTACAAGTCCACTATAATCTTAAAATAATTTTTCAAATCATACCTGACAGGACAGCACTTGCACCTGTGGTTTATTTTCTTTTGATGTGAATTATCGTATATTCTTAAATAGCTCTTATGTGGAGGATACTATGAAAAAGGAAGAACAAGGACTAACGAGAGAAGAACAAAAAGCGAAAATAAGAGAAAGGTATAAAGGCATTGATACTGACGCCCTGGAAGTCATACCGGCAAAGAAAAAAGCTGACTTTTATGATGACGAGAAAAGACGTGTAGGTGTATATGTTCGTGTTTCAACCGACAATCTTCAGCAGACAAGCTCTTATGAGCTGCAAAAAAACTATTATGAAGACAAGGTAAGAAACAATGAGAATTGGGAATTAATCAAAATCTACGCCGATGAGGGTATCTCGGGAACCTCACTCAAAAACCGTGATGCGTTCAACGAAATGATAGCCGACAGCAAAGCCGGAAAGCTTGATTTAATCATCACAAAAAGCGTTTCCCGATTTGCACGAAACATCGTTGACTGTGTGACTATCGTCCGTGAACTTGCATTACTTAAAAATCCTGTCGGAGTCTTTTTTGAAACTGAAAACATATTCACTTTGAATGATACAAGTGAAATGGCTCTCAATTTCACGGCAACGATGGCTCAGGAGGAAT
>JBGUUF010000425.1:0-4747 GCA_045133435.1 Acutalibacteraceae bacterium | reverse complement strand
AATGTAAGATAAACATTTTGCTTTTGTGCAGTATAAGTTTTTATCCTTTCAATTTCCTGATTAGAAAAAGTAAATTGGCATTTTCTATATTCTTCGTTACGTTTTTTAGTTCGATTGAATTTTGTAGAATATTTTATGTAAAGATTGTATTCCCCATTATCTGTAAGAAAAGACAATGACTTTGAATCTTTACTTTCATCACAAAGAACAGGTGCAGTATTCGTTATTTTATTTGTTAGCAAGTGAGCGATTAATGCACCACAATAATAACAACTTTTATTAATCACATTTTTCTTTCCTTTCATAAAACTCATCCAATCGAGCCATTACCGCATTAAGTGCAGTGAGATTGTTGTGTACGTCAGTTATAATTCCAATCTTCAATTATTTCTCCGCTTTCAATTTCTCTGCAAGCAATCTGAGTGCCTTGCCTCGGTGGCTCATGGAATCCTTGCGCTCGCCCGAAATTTCGGCAAAGCTCTCGCCTGTCTCGATGAAGAAAAGCGGGTCGTAGCCGAAGCCGTCGCTGCCTTTAGGCTCAAAGCCAATCTTGCCCTCGCACTCTCCGCGCACAGTGAAATATCTGCCGTCGGGGTACGCACAGCATATCGCGCAGACGAATCTCGCGGTGCGATTTTCCATTGGAACGCCCTCGAGATTTTTCAGCAGCAAAGCATTATTCGCCGCGTCACCCTCGCCCGAATATCTGGCGGAATACACGCCCGGCGCGCCGTTCAGCGCATCCACGCAAAGTCCCGAATCGTCAGCCAACGCCGGCATTCCGAGCGCCTGAGCAAATGCCTTCGCCTTGATTATCGCATTGGCTTCAAATGTCTCGCCGTCCTCCACAGGGTCGATGCCCTCACCGCCGCATTGTGACACGGTGAGAACTTCGATATTCAGCGGCTCGAGGATTCGCGCAAATTCCTTGAGCTTGTTTTTATTGTTGGTCGCGGCAACAAATTTAACCTTTTCCATTATTCGTCGTCCTCTTCCTCATCGTCCTCAACCTCGTCATCCTCGTGACCGTGTTTGATTTCAAAATCGCCCACCTTGTCGGCATTGTCAAAGAGTGCCGCCGCGAACGCCTTGGGATTGAACGGCTGCAAATCGTCTATCTGCTCGCCAACGCCGATGAATTTCACGGGAACACCTAACTCTTCCTTAATTGCCAGCACAACGCCGCCGCGTGCCGTGCCATCCAGCTTGGTGAGGATAATACCCGTCAGACCCGCAGTGTCCTTAAAGGCGCGTGCCTGATTTATCGCGTTCTGACCCGTGGTTGCATCCAGTACGAGCAAGACTTCACGCGAGCAGTCGGGAGCCTCGCGCTCGAACACGCGGTTGATTTTGGCGAGTTCGTCCATGAGGTGCTTCTTGTTGTGCAGACGTCCCGCAGTGTCGCAGATAAGAATGTCCGCCTTGCGAGCCTTTGCCGCGCTCACACCGTCGAATATTACAGCCGCAGGGTCACTGCCCTCGGTATGCTTTACGATGTCGCACTTGGCGCGCTGCGCCCAAATCTCGAGCTGATCAATAGCCGCCGCACGGAAGGTATCAGCCGCCGCGATAACGACCTTCTTGCCCTCCTTGCGGAATTTTGAGCAAAGCTTGCCGATAGTCGTGGTCTTGCCCACACCGTTAACGCCTATCACAAGAATTATCGACGGCTTGGTTTCGAGCTTCAATTCCATGTCGCCCTCAAGCATTTCGGCGATAGTCTCGACCAACAGATTGCGAACCTCCTGCGGGTCCTTTGTACCTGTCTTTTTGACCTTGTCGCGCAAGGTGTCGCATATTTTTTCGGATGTGAGCATGCCCACGTCGGCGGCGATAAGGAGTTCCTCAAGCTCTTCAAAAAGCTCCTCGTCAACCTTGGTAAAACGCTTGAAAAGCGCGTCGATCTGACCCATGATCCCGTCGCGTGTTTTTTTAATTCCTTCTTTTAATTTCTGAAAAAGACCCATATAAAATTTCCTCTCTATTTAAAAAAATCAATTAATAATTAATAATTAATAATTAATAATTGGCAAACAATTAATTATACATTATTAATTATACATTATTAATTATACATTATTAATTATACATTATCAAAGCCACTGAATGAAGGCGGTTTTGTCGTTGCGGTTGTATCCTGCGCGCTCGTAAAAATTGAGTGTGCTCTCCTGCTTTGAGCCTGTGAGCAGCATCATTTTGTAGCAGTTTTCATGCTCGGCAATTTGCTTTGCGTAATTTAAACAAGCCGTCGCAAGTCCCTGTTTGCGGTAATTTTCGTCGGTTATGACATTCTCGACAAATGCATACGGACGCTGACCGCGCGTGAGATTCGGGATGATAACGCACACGCATGATGAAACGATTTTGCCGTCGTCCTCTGCCACAATTATATGATGATTCGCATCGTCCAGAATACTGCGCCACAATGTCATAATTTCGTCAGTTTTTTCGGGCATTGGATTGTCGTGAAGCTGCATATACAGCTTCATCAAGCCCTCAAAATCGCCCTCGCTTATCTCGCGGATAACTGCGCTCATATTATTCAACTCCTAGCTTTTCGCTGATTTCGTCTATATTAAGTTCGAGCAGCTTGGAAACACCGTCCTGCTGCATCGTAATGCCGTAGATCATATTAGCGACCTCCATCGTGCCGCGTCTGTGAGTGATGATGATGTACTGCGTTGAACCGCTCATTCTGCGGCAATACTCGGCGATATTATCAACATTACGTTCGTCAAGTGCGGAGTCAATCTCGTCGAGAATACAGAACGGCGATGGGTTGACCTTCATAATTGCGAAGTAAATCGCAACCGCGATAACCGTCTTTTCGCCGCCGCTGAAAAGGTCGATGTTCTTGATAGTCTTGCCCGGCGGCTGCGCGTGTATCTCAATGCCGCAATTCAGCACATCTTCGCGGTCGGTCAGCTCCAAATAGCCGCTTCCTCCGCCGAACAGTTCGGTAAATATCGACTTAAAGTGCTTGTTTATCTCGTCAAATTTGAGGACAAAAAGCTCCTTCATCTGTTCGGTGAGCGTCTCGATGAGTTTGTTGAGTTCTGCCTTGGATTTCTGCACGTCGGCGATCTGAGTTTTATACATAGTGTATTTCTCAAATACCTCTTTGTATTCCTCCACCGCGCCCAAATTTACCGGTTCGAGCTTCTTCATCGCTGAACGAAGTTCCTTCACCTTGCGGTCGGCTTCCCTCGGATTTTCGGCTTTTTCAAACTGCGCCTCGGCTTCTCTGCGGGTGAGATTGTACTCTTCCAGCAGCTTCATTATTATCTCGTCGTATTCCTTCTGCGCGGCAACTCGGCGTTCTTCCAAACGGGTGACTTCGCCCGTAATGGACTCGCGCTGTTCGGATTTTTCCTTGGACTGGCGGCGCAGTTCGTGAATCTCACGCTCGGTCTGCTCGCGCTGTTTGGCAAGCTCGGTCATGCCCTCGCGTGAATTCACGGCATCGGCACGGCTCTGCTCGGCATTTTTGCGCATCTCTGCCGCGCGCTCGATAGTCTGTTCGTTCTCGGCAGTGAGGGTCTTAATTTCATCTCTCATGCCCTCAATTCGCTGTGCCTGCTCACCGCGGCGGCTCTCCATATCGCGGATAGAATTGCCCGCCGCCTCGATGTCCTTAGACAGCGACATCACCGCCATGCTCGTGTCACTGAGCGACGCGGACAATTCCTCGCGTTTGCGTGAAGCTTCGGCACGAATGTCGTTGCTGCCCGTGATTTCGCTTTCGGTTTCGGAAAGCTGTGCATTGAGCGAGTTGATTTTTTCCTCAGCCGCCGCAATACTTTCGTTGAGCGAATTTGTGCGTTCGCCCGCACTTCCGCGCTCGTTGATAAGGCGAGCCGCCTCGGCGGTCAGAGTTTCGATATTCGCGATATAATTCTTCAAATCACTTTCAAAGCGAATTTTGTCGTTGCTTACGACCTGACGCTTTTCGTTGTTTTCCTGGATTTCCGCCTTGACCTGAACGGCCTCCTGCTCCAGTTCTGTGAACTTTTCGCGCAGAGATTCGCATTTTTTCATGCAGTCAGCAGATTTCTTACGCAGAGCTTCAATTTCACCCTTACGAGCCAGCAAGCCTGCATTTTTGGCGAGCGAACCGCCCGTCATCGAACCGCCCGCGTTGATTATCTGACCGTCGAGGGTTACGATTCTGAAACGGTAGCTGTATTTGCGCGCCATAGCAACGGCGCAGTCGATGTCCTTAACTACGCATATTTTGCCCAGCGCGTTGGAAATAATGTTGGCATATTTGCTGTCGTATTTCACAAGCTCTGCCGCGATCCCTATGTAGCCCTCACAGTCGGCAAGTCCGTTTTCGCTGAATCTCGCGGGCTTGATAGTAGTGAGCGGCAGGAAGGTAGCACGACCCGCCTTGCTCTGTTTGAGCTGTGCAATGGCGCGCTTTGCGTCGTCCTCGTTGTCCACGACGATATTCTGCATGTTGCCTCCAAGCGCGATTTCGATTGCAGTCGCATACTCGCCCGGAACGTCGATAAGGCGCGACACAGGGCCGTGAATCCCCTGCAATGTGCCGTTTTCCGCCATTTTCATGACCGAACGTACACTGCCCGCGAATCCCTCCATGCTCTTTTCCAAGTCCTCAAGAATTCGCGCCTTTCGCTCGTGACCTTTCGCGTCAAGCTCGGCATTTTCGCTGTCACGCTTGACATTCGCACCTTGCTCGCGAAGAGACTGCAATTTTTGGCGAAGCTGCTCGATTTCGCCGTCA
>JBGUUF010000424.1:0-12322 GCA_045133435.1 Acutalibacteraceae bacterium | reverse complement strand
ACCACAGTATTTGCGGCCTCTTCGGCGGGAATTTCCATCATAGTTTCTGTGCCGTCGGGCAGCTTGACAAGAGCCATAGTCTGCACCGCCGCCAGCTTCTCGGAATCGCGCTTTCTGCGGTTTTTGAGCACGAGCCATCCGCATCCCATGACGATTGCGCCCAGCACCACGATAACCAACGCGGCGATAAGCAGCACGAATATGACATTCACGCGGCGCAGGTGATAGGTGATCGTAAAGGTGTGCTCGGAGATCGGGTGCTCGAATTCGCCCGAGCGGTATTCACCCATGAGAATATCGCTCTTGCCGCCGTTTGCCGAGGTCCAGTCAATGTCGTACACCTGACCGCTGCCCTCGAAGCTATACATTATCTCGCCGGTGTAGCCGGAGGATTTTATGAGGTCGGCAACATCCACCGACACCGAGATATTGCGGCTGTTATACAAGGCAAATTTATCCTTGCCCTCGATAGTTACCGAATTGTTTTCGCTGATGTATTTTTGCAGAAGTGCAGTCACATTTTCGGCTGTATCAACGGGAGTTGACAGCGTGACGGCATACTGACTGCCCGACTCGTTGAACTGACCGACCGCCACATCAATGCCGCTGCCTTCAAACTGCTTGGTGAAATAAGCCGCCGCGAACTGTGCGCCGTAATCATATGTATCGACGGGTGACGCGAGAATTATCGACACGCTCACCTTGTCATCGGATTTGATCGACGTGACCACATCGACCTCGCTCAGCTTGTAGACCGTGGAGGAATACAGCTTGACGTCCGCACTGCCCGCCTTGCGGTAGCAGAGCGTTATCGTCTTGCCGTCCTCAGAAAGCCCCTCGCCCTTGACAGCCTTTGAAGCCGCACTGAGGGTGGATTTCTCGCTGTCAAAAAGGCAGGAATCCATATTTTTATATGTAATGTCGGCGTTGCAGGAGCCGTCATTTTCACAGGGGAATTTATCGAAAACCAGCTTTTCAGACAGCACGCCCGTCTCGGAAAATGCCGTATAGAGCGACTCGTCCTTGACATAGCTGAAGCTGCTGCCGCTGAATATCGCGGAGGTGCAGGTGTTGATGTTTTCAGCCGTGCCGCTGAAGGATATGCTGTATCGCGAGAGCTTGCTCTCATCCGAAAGCCACTTGCAGTTGGAGCCTTCCGCCGCCGCAGACTGCAAGAATTTCGCGATATTGTCCTTGCCCAGCGTTTCGACGGTCTTTTGTGGCATGCTGAGGATTATCTCGCGCTCATAATCGTCGTCGCCGTAGCGGATGGTGTTTATCGCCACATTGTCCAGCTTGTACGCCGCCACCGTGTCGATTTTGATGCGGGAGGACATGAGATTTTCGTTGTCATATTTGGTGCCGTTCATCGTCACCGAAACGGTATCGGTAAAGCTCGACAGATCCTGAGAGATATTGAGGTCCTTTTTGAGGGCAGACTTCACCCACGCCAGCAGGTCGGTCGAATTAAAGTCCTCGCTGAGCGAAAATCCGCTCTTAAAAAGCTGTTCCTCGGGGCTTTGATACACAAACTCGACCGTGGGAGTGCGCCCGAGAATAGCCGCCACCTTGGATTTGTAATCCTCGATGTCGGTGAATTTTATCTTGAAGGTATATACCGCCTCAGTCTTTTTGTCGTTGGTATACTTGCAGCTAAATTCCATACCGGACGGACAGTTTTTCTCCAGACTTTCGGTGACGTCAGTCACGTTGGCGGACGAAAACATCAGAGCGGAATCCGACAGCTTATCGCACACGATAGTGCGTTCGCCCGCAAATCCGTCGCTGATATTCATGTCGGTCTGCATGCCGCAGCCGGTCAGAATACAGACGAAGGCGCAGCACATCATCAGGATAAAAATTTTAAATTTTCCCTGCATAGCTTGTTTCACAATAATCTCTCCCTTAGCTGAAAATTGATCCCTGTGAGCATAAATATAACATTTTATTTAGATTTATTATATAATAAATTCCCACCAACGTCAATCGTATAAATATTAAATATGCAAAATTATCTTGTAATTTTTACAAGTAATAATTAATAATGTATAATTAATAATTATCTGAGACATAAATCTTCTGTGAATAATAAGATGTATTATACTGCGGGTTTTATATCAATTTATATTCCGTAATCACGCTTCATTTCAGCTTCAATGCTTTCTATTGAATAGGTACGCCCTGCTTCTATATCGTCCATGCCTTTTTGAATCGCGGTGTCGAATTGCTCTTTAGTTAGTTCTTTGTATGCAATTGGAGCCTTTTCGGGGAGTTGCATTTCAAACGGAATCCCGCGCTGTAACACCACCTGTTTGAGAAACATGCTGACTGCGTTTGACATCGGGATACCTAGCTGTGACAATATAGCTTCGGCTTCTTCTTTTACTTCAGGCTCTACTCTGACAAATACATTTGACGTTCTTGCCATATATTTATCGCCTCCTTGATGTTAGTGTATCACAATATATTGCAAAATAAAGATATAATTAATTATTAACTATACATTATACATTATTAATTATTAATTGTACATTGTTAATTAAAAAACGGGCGGCAGATGAAGCAAAATATCATCCGCCGCCCGTATTTAATTATTCATCCGCAAACGCGGAATTCAATTACATATTGCTGGAGTAGTTGGGAGCTTCCTTGGTGATGGAGATGTCGTGCGGATGGCTTTCCTTCAGACCTGCGCCTGTGATTCTCACGAACTGAGCATTGCTGTGGAGGTCCTCGATAGTCTTGCAGCCGCAGTAACCCATACCGCTTCTCAGACCGCCGATCATCTGGTAAACAGTGTCAGCGAGCGGTCCCTTGTAAGGCACACGACCTTCGACGCCTTCGGGAACGAGCTTCTTGAGACCTGTCTGGAAGTATCTGTCGCTGGAGCCTTTGCCCATTGCAGCGATGGAGCCCATGCCGCGGTAGACCTTGAACTGTCTGCCCTGATAGATCTCAGTATCGCTCGGTGATTCCTCGCAGCCTGCGACCAGTGAGCCGACCATGACTACATTGCCGCCTGCGGCGAGAGCCTTGACGATGTCGCCGGAATACTTGATACCGCCGTCAGCGATTACCGGAATGTCGTACTTCGCGCATACGCATGCAACGTCATAGATAGCTGTAACCTGGGGAACGCCGATACCTGCAACGATTCGTGTGGTGCAGATAGAGCCGGGGCCGATACCTACCTTGATAGCGTCTGCGCCGGCCTGAATGAGTTCCTCAGCAGCAGCAGCGGTAGCGATATTGCCTGCGATAAGGTCAACGTCAGGATACTTTTCCTTGATCTTCTTTACGCAGTTGACAATGCCGATGTGATGACCGTGAGCCGAGTCGAGAGCCAGCACGTCAACGCCTGCCTCGATAAGCATGCCTGCGCGCTCGAGAACGTCGGGAGTATTGCCGATAGCCGCGCCTACGAGCAGTCTGCCTGCCTTGTCGCGTGCGGAATTCGGATACTGAACAGCCTTCTCAATGTCCTTGATAGTGATAAGACCCTTGAGCTTGAAGTTTTCGTTAACAAGCGGGAGCTTCTCGATGCGGTGCTTCTTGAGTATCTCCTGAGCCTCAGCAAGTGTAGTGCCCACGGGAGCTGTCACGAGATTTTCCTTGGTCATGAAATTCTTGATAGGCTGAGAGAAGTCATGCTCGTCCATAAATCTGAGGTCGCGGTTGGTGATGATGCCCACCAATGTGCCTTCATTGTCGCAGATCGGCACGCCCGAGATCTTATACTTGCCCATGAGAGCGTTAGCTTCGCCGACGAGGTGGTCGGGACCCAGGTGGAAAGGATTGTCGATAACTCCGTTTTCACTTCTCTTTACGCGGTCAACCTGATCGACCTGCTGCTCGATAGACATATTCTTGTGGATAATGCCGATACCGCCTTCACGAGCGATAGCGATAGCCATACGGGTTTCGGTAACGGTATCCATAGCGGATGTCATGAGCGGGATGTTGAGCTTGATATTCTTGGTCAGGCGGGTGGAAATATCCACGTTGCGAGGCTCGACCTCACTGTGTGCCGGAATGAGAAGAACATCGTCAAAGGTAAGACCTTCTTTGACAAATTTTGTCTCTTGATTTGTGTTAAGCATAAATACAACCTTCCTTTCACACTGATTGTACAGGCTGCTCGCGGCAGCCGGGCAGCAGTCGGCATGACCGCTGCAAAAACTATGGTATTTAAAAAATTATATTACAGTCTGCCGCCTTTGTCAACCTCAAAATTCGACATAATTTCATGTTTGACAAATCGTTCAAAAACCGCACCGCATTTATATCTATCTTTTCATTATTATTAAAAAATAATGCCCCGCCCGAAAATCATACTGCACACTTTTTCGGGCGGGAGCGATGTCATTATTTAAACTGATTAAGGCTCTCGTTGTATTCGCAGCCGATGCCCGACAGACGAGCAGTTATCTCGCCCTTGTCGGCACCTGTGTCGTCGCAGAGAGCGTCGAGGGAATCATATTTGTCTCTCAGCTTGGTGTTTATCACGCTGAGCAGCATAAAATTATCCTGCGGCAGATCCATATTTATCGTCCTTTCGATGAATTACTTCTTCTTTCTTCCCCTTGAAGCCGGCTTTGGCTCTGTCTCGGACTTATCCTCGACCACCCGCTCAACAGCTTCCTCTGGGTCGGGTTCTTCCTCGGCAGCTTCATCCGATTCATCGACTTGCGGCGCAGGCTCGACTGCGGGTTCATCCTCGGCGGACTCTTCCTCGTCGTCGAAATCGTCGTCATCGTCGTCAATTATAATATCGTCAGGGTTTGCGTGATATATCACTCTGTCCTCGTTGGAATTTTCGTCGTCATCGTCCTCGCTGTAATCGTAGTCGATGAGAGTTTCCTGTGCATTGAGTTCAGCACCCTCCAGCTTGTGATATATGCCGTCACTGCCCAGTCTGCGAGCCTTAACGGTGTCGCTCCAATAGGTGTCGATGTCGCGCTTGACCTGAGCGAATACATCTTTATCCTCAATCGGGAAGAGCAGCTCAACGCGGTGGTCGAGATTGCGGGTCATCCAGTCGGCGGAACTGAGATACATCTTCTGCTCACCGCTCTCGTCACCGAATATATACACGCGGCTGTGCTCGAGGAAGCGTCCGACGACCGAGCGCACCTCGATATTCTCGCTGAGATTGGGTACTCCCGGGCGCAGACAGCATATGCCGCGCACGAACAGACGCACCTTGACACCTGCGGCTGCGGCCTTGAACAGCTCGCGGATGATGTCGGGGTCGGCGAGAGAATTCATCTTGGCGAAAATCGCGGCAGGCTGACCCGCCTTCGCCTTTTTCTTTTCGGCTCGGATGAGATTGGTGAATGTAAGTCTCAGCGCGTGGGGTGCCATGATGAGCTTCTGCATGACGGGTGCCTTGAAGTAGCCTGTTATCGAGTTGAAGAACACCGTTGCATCCTCACCGAGCTGGCGGTCAGCCGTGAGCAGAGAATAGTCGGTGTAAATTCTGGCGGTAACGTCGTTGTAATTGCCCGTGCCGAGGTGCATGTAACGCTTGATCCCGTCGGCCTCGCGGCGCACGATAAGGGTTATCTTGGAGTGAGTTTTAAGACCCGCCACGCCGTAGATGACATGTGCGCCTATCCTCGACAGACGCTCGCCGAATTCGATGTTGTTTTCCTCGTCAAATCTCGCCTTGACTTCGATAAGCGCCGTGACCTGCTTGCCCTTGTCGGCGGCACGCTCGAGGGCGGCAACTATCGGGCTGTGACCCGACACGCGGTAGAGCGTCTGCTTTATCGCGAGAACGTCGGGGTCATCGGCGGCTTCGTCCAGCAGGCGCACCACGGGGTCGAAGCTGTCGTAGGGGTGATACATCAGAATATCCTTGCGGCTTATCGTGTCAAATATGCTCTCGTTCGCCTTTAATTCATTGCAGACCTTCGGGGTGTATTCCTTGTATTTCAAATGGTCGTAGCCCGGCAGTGAATAGAGCTGTTTCATGAGGAACGACAGATTTATCGGGCCGTTTATCTCATAAATATCGCGGCGCTCTATCTCCAGCTTTTTCTGGAGGAATTTGAGCAGCTTCGGGTGCGCACCCTCGGCTATCTCAAGGCGTATGACTGAGCCGCGCTTGCGCTGTTTGAGGGAATTTTTGATCTCGCTGAGCAGGTCAATAGCCTCCTCCTCGTCAAAGGAAAGGTCGCCGTTTCGGGTGATCCGGTAAGGCACGCAGTCGATGACATCGTAGCCGGAAAACAGCTTGGCGATATTCATGCGCATAATTTCCTCGATCGGGATAAAGATATAGCCGTATTCCGAGGGCAGCTTGATAAGGCGCTGAAGATTGTCAGGCACCTGCACAGTGGCAAAGACAGGCTTTTCGTCGTCGCCCGCATCCAGCAGAACGCCGATATTCAGGCTCTTGTTGAGAATGAGCGGGAAGGGGTGACTGCGGTCAACTGCCAGCGGGGTGAGCACGGGGTAGATGGCATTGTCAAAAAGGCTCTCGCAGAATTTCACCTGCTCCTCGGTGAGTGCGTCGGAGTGGATAATTGAAATGCCGTTTGCGCGCAGCTCCGGGAGGATGGACTCGCGGTAGATGGTGTATTCCGCAGAACTCAGCTCGTGCGCTCTTTCGCTTATTGCGATAAGCTGCTGCTTCGGTGTCAGACCCGCCGCGTCCACAGCATCGTACTTGGCGCGAAGCTGGTCGCGGATAGATGCCACGCGGATCATAAAAAACTCGTCGAGATTGGACGTGACGATAGACAGGAATTTGATTCTTTCAAATACAGGATTTTCCTCTGCCACAGCCTGCATCATGCAGCGATGGTTGAATTCAAGCCAGCTAAGCTCGCGGTTGATGTAATGCTCGGGCAGGATATTTACGGATGCCATAATCTCGCTCCTTTACTGGAATTAATAGTAGGGTTGAATGTTATCGAACAACCGGATTTTTTAAATTTATATTATACTTTAATAATTATATCACCTATATCCTGCGATTGCAACCGATAATAATTGAAAATTTCGGTTAATTCGACAAAATATTTGCTATTTTATCGTCGCTTTACATAAATTTAACATTCATTTTACTTGCATCAAAATATAAGAAGCCGCCTCGGGTCTACTGCAAACCTTTGGCGGCTTTTGCTATTGGGATTTTTCTTTCATTATTGCATAGTTAATTAGAATCTGAACAGCTTGCGGATAGCCGCGCCTATGCCTGACGACTGTTTCTTTACCGCCACCAGCATTGAAATGCCTGCGACGCTGCATTCGCCGCTGACTGTCTCGAATACATCGGTGCCTGCCTTTTCGCCGTTGATGCATACCTCCCACTTGCCCTCAGGCAGAGCGAAGGTCTTATCCTCGCGGTTTGCGTTGTATATCACCAAAATGTCGCTGTCGCCGCTGACTGTATATGCAACCGTATTCGGCTCGGCGCATTCGAGGAATTTCAGATTATCCTGAACCTCTTTGGCGGTGGTATATCTGAGAGCCTTGTGAGCCTTGCGGAATGCTATCAGACCCTTGTAATAATTGAAAGCGTCCTTATACTGAGCCTTGCGGTTCCAGTCGATATTATTAACGCTGTCGGGTGAGCAATAGCTGTTCTCATCAAGCTCGCCTGTCTCGGCATTGTACTTGGTGCGGAGGAAGTCCTGACCGAACTGGATAAACGGAATCCCCTGCGCGGTGAATACGATACCCGCCGCCAGCTTATCCATTTTAATGCGTGTCTCCTCGTCGTCCTCGGGATTGGAGGTCGCAAGCTTATCCCATATGGTCAGATTGTCGTGAGCCTCGACGTAGTTTATCGTCTGAGTGGGAGCAGCCGCCCATGCCTTATCGGAATAGCTGACTTTGCTCATATCAATGCCGGGATAATCGGTGCAGCCCACCACGCTGAACTTGATATTCTCCTCGAAGTCCGGCGCGCCGTTTACGAAACCTCTCTCCTTGAGATTGAATACATGACCCTTAATGCCGTCGCGGGTGTCGTCACTGAATGCGCCCACGCCGGGGAACTGCTTTGCATTGCGCTTGAGTGCGCGCAGCTCGTCGGGAATGCCGCATTCGCCGCCTGTCCAGCCCTCGCCGTATACGATGATAGTGGGGTCGATCTTGTTAAGCTCTGCGCTTATCTCGTTCATGGTCACGATGTCGTGAACGCCCATGAGGTCGAAACGGAAGCCGTCGAGCATATATTCTGATGCCCAGTGGACGATAGAATCAACGATATATTTTCTGCACATCGGGCGGTCGGAGGCTGTCTCGTTGCAGCATGCCGAGCCGTCGTAGAATGTGCCGTCCTCGCGTGTGCGGTGGTAGTAATGCGGCACGGTCATGTTGATGTATGAGCCTTCGTCAAACATGGTGTGATTGTAAACAACGTCCATGATAACGCGGATGCCGTTTTCGTGCAGAGCCTTGACCATCTGCTTGTATTCATTCACGCGGACTGCGCCGTCAAAGGGATTTGTGGAATATGAGCCTTCGGGGGCGTTGTAGTTGAGCGGGTCATAGCCCCAGTTGAACTGCGGCTTGTCAAGCTGTGTCTCGTCAACGGTGTAGTAGTCGTATGACGGGAGAAGCTGAACGTGAGTTACACCCAATTCCTTGAGGTGGTCAACACCAATGGGTGTGCCGTCGGCGAGCTTCTTGCCTGTCTCGGTGAAGGCGAGGAACTTGCCGGGATATTTGCTGTCGGAGCTGGGGTGGTTGGAGAAATCGCGGACGTGAGTTTCATAAACTACAGCGTCGGTGGGCTCGCATGAGCCGAATGCGGGGCGGGGAGTATCGCGGAAGCCCTCGGGGTCGGTCGCCTTGAGGTCGATGACCATGCCGCGCAGACCGTTTGCGCCCACTGCCTTTGCATAGGGGTCAACAACGTCGTTGGATTTGCCGTCAACCGTGACGGTGTAGGTGTAATACAAGCCGTTCTTGTCGCCGTCGATAGTATAGACCCATGTGCCGTTCTCGGCTTTTATCATGCTCACCGAGTCGAGCTTATTGTCGCCCAGACCCTCGCTGAAGGTATTGAGCACGACCGCTGACGCTGTGGGAGTCCACACGCGGAATTCCGTCTTTTCGGGAGTATAGAGCGCACCCAGCGCACCGCCGTAATAATATTTTTCGTTAAATTCCTTACTATCAAAAATGTTTGCCATGGCATTAAGCCTGCCCTTCTGTAATTATTTGAATTATTTGCATAAGTCAGACCGCAGTCAAATATTTTTAATCAAGTCTACAAGACCGTTACTGATAGCTTACACTAATGCGACTATTATATCATAATAATTTGAATTTTTCTATAATATTTACAATAAATTTACTGATTTTATACGTTAAATTGTGCACAAATTATGTTAAATTATTTTAGCAATTAGCAATATCTAACGAAATAAAAAGCGACTGCTTGTATAATCTGCGTTAAATCCGACGCAAATTAACAACACGGACGCTTGCACTATTCTGATAGCGCAAGCCCCGCACGCCGAGATAATAAACAAACTCTCAGGGAATAATTTCTAATATATAAAATAATGAAAATTTAAGAAAATAAATGAAAAGTGTATGAAATCGTAAGATTTAGTGAGATATTTTAAAATAAATATTTAAAACAATCAAATAACTACACTTGAAAGTCAAGTGAACCTGTGTTATAATCATATCAATATCAAAAATACTATTCCGAACTTGAAGGTGACTTGTTTGAAGAAAAAAGAAACGCAGCTTGACATTATCGACTTCGACAGCATACGCCCCGCATTTGCCGCTACGGGAGGGCTGATGCTCTCGCAGGTGGTCGAGATCACAGGGGTGGGCAACTCCACTATCCAAAACTGGATAAAGCGCGGCTGGATCCCATCGCCAAAAGATAAAAAATATGGCGAGCGTCAGGTGGCGCGAATCCTGATAGTGGATATGCTGCGTAAATCAATGCAGCTTGAAAAAATCGTTCGGCTTATGGAGTGCGTCAACGGTAATGTTGAGGACCAGTCGGATGATATCATCAAAGACGCAGACTTGTATACATACATTTATAATATAATTCAGAGAATAAAGCCTGTGGAGACGTTCACGCTCGATAGGATAGATGAAATTATATCAGAAGAGATAAACGATTACAACGGTCCGGGCGAGAATTATACAGGTAAGGTGAGCAATACGGCACAACGCCTGCATGAAGCTCTCAGAATTATCATAATGACTTATATCAGCAGTGAGCTTCGTAAGCGTGCGGAATACGAGCTAGATCAGATGTAGGGAGTAGTTACACAGATACCCCCCGCAGCAATGGGTTTCCAAATGGCTGTTAGCTCCTTTGGCGGGGGCGTAGGGGCAAAGCCCCTGCAAACTAAAATGAAAAACAAATCAAAGATAGGAAAAGGGACATACGCAAAGCGTACAAGAAAAAACTAACAGTGAAAATCGAACATTTTCAAGTGGACGTAACGCAAAAGAGTATGAATAGAAGGATAGGCAATTTGTTTCAGAATTAAGAGTTCAAATAGGGAATAAAAGAAAAGGGTACGAATAAAGAGACAGGAATTTCAGAAAGTGGAAAAGAGTATAATTAAGGGATAGAATTTTTGAGGAAGAGTTATCAAAGAGGATAGGAGTAGGTGAGTGTTTCGGCTCTGTGGATGGGGAACGAGACTATTATTTAGTGAATAACTGTGGTAAAGCGAAAAGCTAAGAAATAATACATTCCGACAGGAGGTTAATTTTTATGAAAGAATGGTTCATGTCTGACCCGCTGAGGGCGGTTCTTCTGCTGGTTGCAGTACCGTCCACGCTGATAATGCTGCTCCAGACGATTCTGGTATTCATCGGCATGGCAGGCGGGGACGCTGATGTTGATATGCCCGCCGACAACGGCATTGACGGCGTATTCGGCGACAATTCCCCCGAGGTCAGCGATATTGACATCGGTGACACAGGTCTGCGCCTCTTCACCGTCCGCGGCATAGTTTCATTCTTTGCGGTCGGCGGCTGGGCGGGACTTTCTGCATATTCGCTCACCGACAGCGCAATTGCCGCGATAATTACTGCATTGATATTCGGTTCGCTGGCGCTTTTTGTGGTTGCGTGGTTCTTCAAGTGGGCGGCTTCGCTCAATGCCAACGGCGTGATGAATGTTGACAGCGCGGTCGGCAAGGTCGGTCAGGTGTATATCACCGTTCCCGCCAATATGTCGGGCACAGGCAAGGTCAACGTGATTATTCAGCAGCGTTTCAGCGAAATGGACGCTGTGACAAACTGCGACCGTCCGCTGAAATTCGGCGAGCGCGTCAAGGTCACGGGCATCAGCATGGGCAATACGCTGATAGTTGAGCCTATTTCCTAAAAATTATTGCCAAACAAATCTCTGTGTGATATAATAATTTTATACAATATCAGTATATAAGGGATGTTGGCATGAAAAAATCACTGCATGTTAAAGCAATCAAGATAATTTTGCTGTCCGCCGTGCTCTGCCTGCTCGGCATTGCGGCGGGCTGCTCGACCGAATTTATCGAGCCGTTCGACTTCGGCGGACTGCGCTATGAATACAAGGTAGTCAGCGATTCCGACGGCAGATATATTATCATAACCAAACATATCATCTCAGAAACCGACGTGATTATCCCCGACAGCATATATGACATACCTGTGAGAGCTGTCGCCGATTCTGCATTCGCAGGCGATAAGGGGATAACATCCGTGAGCACGGGCAAAAATCTGCAAACTATCGGCAGTCACGCATTCAGCGGGTGCACCTCACTCGAGAGCTTCACATATGACAACAGCCTGCTGACGGTGGGCGAGGCCGCATTCTACGGATGCACCTCGCTAAAATCATTTGCCCGCACGGTCAGTCCGTCGGATATTTCGTCAGACGCGGCGAAATCCATCGGCACTGCCGCATTCTACGGCTGTACTGCATTGCAATCGGTCGAATTTATGGAAAATACCGCCGCGATAGGAAATTATGCCTTCAGCGGATGCACCGCCCTCAAATCCGTGAACATCCCCAAAAGCGTCAGCAAAGTCGGACGCGGGGCGTTCTATGACTGCAAGGCGCTGAGCAGCGTCACGATCCCCGACACGCTCGGCGAACTCGGCGGCAGGGCATTCGCGGGCACATCATGGCTCGCCGCGCAGACGCAGGATTTTGTGACTGTGGGCAGCGGCATCCTTATAGAATACAACGGCAAGGAAAAAAATGTCGAGCTTCCCGCCCGCGTTAAGCAGATTTCGGGCGCATTTGCGGGCAATACTACCGTTGAGAGCATCAAATTCAACGCAAAACTCAGCGTTATCGGCGATATGGCATTCATGGGCTGTACTTCGC
>JBGUUF010000423.1:0-17402 GCA_045133435.1 Acutalibacteraceae bacterium | reverse complement strand
TATAGACAGCGTCAATTCCTTCGCGCTCAAGATAAAGCGCATGCGCATCGTCACCATGATAGGCGCAAATACCTTCGTTGACGCAGGCATAAAGAACAATATCCTGATGATGCACAAGCCGATACTGACAGGTCAGCTTTCGGCGATAATACGCGGTGAAAATCTCGACTACTTCCGCCGCGAGAGAAAGCCAGAAAACCACCTCTTTGTTCCCGAAGCCAGAATTATGGCGGTTGATGACAATTATGTCAATCTGAGAGTGGTCGAAGGTCTGCTCAGCGTCTACAAGCCCCAGATAAAGCTGGTCAGCAGCGGTCGCGAGGCTTACAACATCCTGCGCGATGATACCGATTTTGATCTGATATTTATGGACCATATGATGCCGGAATGGGATGGAATTGAGACGGTGCAGAAGATACGCTCGCTTGAGGGCGACTATTACAAGAACGTGCCGATAGTCGCGCTTTCAGCGAACACCAGTCAAAATTCGCGCGAGCTTTTCCTCGCCAACGGAATGGATGATTTCCTCGAAAAGCCGATAAGCACGAACTCGCTTTCTAATATAATCAAAAAATATATCCCCCGTGAAAAGCAGCTCAGCGAATACACCGAAGCGGCTGACCCGTTGATGACTGCCGACCGTCCGATAAACAATGAATACATATCGAACGCGCCGAAAAATGCGGGCGACGTAAAAATAGACGGCGTGGATACCGCCGAGGGAATTTTCAATATGGGCGGCAGTGTTGACGCTTATAATCACATCCTGAACGTGGTGCTGTGCGACGGACGTAAGAAAATAGTATTTTTAGAAAAATATGCAATCGAAAATAATATTAAGGCATATCACATTGAAACTCACTCACTTAAAAGTGTGGCGGCAAGCATCGGAGCCGAATCGCTGTCACAGCTTGCCAAGCAGCATGAGACAGCCGCCAGAAACGAAGATATGAATTTTGTCAAGAAAAATTTCCGCACACTTATCAACGAATACACCGGCGTGCTCAGAAATATTGAGGAATATCTCACGGTAAATCATCTGCTTACGGTGCGTGTGGATGATAATTGTGATAATAAAAATGCTCCTTCAATTTCCGAGCAGAAAAAGCATAACGAGGTGGTGGAGGTAATACGCCTTATAGAACGGTTTGACAGTGACGGCGCAATTGACCGCTTGAATGGACTTCTCGGCTATCGTTTGGATAAGAATGACAGAGCAGCTGTAAAGATGGCAATAAATCAGCTTGATGATTATATGTTTGATGAGGCGGTGAATACACTCAAATCATTATAACATAAAACACCAATGCCTTATGCAAGGTTTGGTTTTTTGCAAAGCACATACACAGGAGGTTGCAGCCTTGAAAAAAATACTTGTAATAGACGATAATAAGGCTACTTTGGCTATGGCAAAGCAGGTGCTTTCTGACGAATACTCCGTAATTGCCGTAATTTCGGGATTTCAGGCACTTAAATATCTGGAAAAGGAGACACCCGACCTTATCTTGCTTGACTTGAACATGCCCGACATGGACGGAAAGCAGACAATGACCAAAATACAGAGCGACGATAAATGGCGCGATATTCCGATAATCATCCTTACGGTGGACAACAACCCTCAGAACGAGGTCGATTGCCTTGAAATGGGCGCGGCAGACTTTATCGCAAAGCCGTTCGTTCCCAAGGTAATGAAGTCGCGAATCGCGCGAACTCTCGAACTTGCGAGCTATCGCCGAATGCTTCAGATAGACAACGAAAAAAAGAAAATGCAGCTCGAGACCATGAAATCTCAGCTTATCATGGTTCTTGCCGATATGATAGAAAATCGCCACAGCGTAACGGGTGCCCATGTGCGCCGCGTCAGTCTGATAGTCGAGGCGCTGGTCAAAAAAATGCGCGCGGAAGGAATGTACCACGAATTTTTGGACGACAGATATGTGTTGAGCATTTGCCTTTCCGCTCCGCTCTATGACATAGGCAAGATAAAAATTCCCGATATGGTGCTCAAAAAGCAGGGCGACTTGACCGAAGAGGAGTTCGAGCTGATGAAAACTCACACCATCGAGGGAGCGAGAATTCTGGACGAATGCGCCAAGGGGATCGAGGACAATTACTACCTCATTCTCGGGCGAGATATGGCGGCGTATCACCACGAATGGTGGAACGGCAAGGGGTATCCCTACGGACTAAAGGGATTAAAAATACCGTTCTGCGCCCGTGTCATTGCCGTTGCAGATGTGTTTGATGCACTGGTCTCCAAGCGAAGCTACAAGCGCGAGATGTCCTTTGACCAGGCGTTTGAGATAATCAAAAAGGGCAGCGGCGGGCATTTTGACCCGGATATTGTAGATGTATTCCTGAACATACGCCCTGAAATTGAGCGAATCGCCATGATAGGCTCAGATAATTGAATTTTTTGCAGAGGACTGTACTTGACGACAGTCCTCTCTTTTAATTTTTTTGGAATAAATGTATATTTGTTATTGAATATTGCTCGGTTTTATGTTAATATTAAAAAGATGCTGGATTTTCGGCATGAAATTTTTGTTATTTCGCCGTTATATATGGCGGGCGGAGAGGAAGGCTGTATAATCTTATGATAAGACAAAGAGTAGTTTCGTTCGTTGGCGGGCTGCTGTCAGCGGGAATTTTATTGATGTGCACATCGTGCAATTTTTCGACATGCGTTGTTTCAAATGCGGAAAAGCCTGATGTGGTGCTAGATAATTTCTTCACTGAACTGAAAGCCGAAAATTATGAGGAATGTGACAAATATCTCGCAGATAACGCGACTTTTGTTATCAAAAACACGTCGGGATATGATTTCACCGAAGAACTGATGGAGTATCAGCTTGATTATCTGAAATACGAGCTGGTTGGCGAGACTAAGTTTGACGGCACATCAGCCTTGCAGCAAGTAGAGATTAATGCGCCGGATATGGAAGAAATGATAAGCGAGATGAAGCAGAGTATCGGCAGCATCGAATATGCCTACCTCGTCGATCAGGGTGAGGAAGTTTTTGACAAGGATAATTCCGAGCATGTGAGCGATGTGATAAGCATAGCGATGGAAAAATACTTCAAAAAATCGGGACAGCCTGAAATGTTGAAATCAGTGGTGAGCGTTGCCTTTGAATATCAGGACGGCGCATGGAAGATACAGGCTGACGAGCGGTTTATCGCAGCTATTTTCGGAGGAACGGCAGATGAATAATAAAAAGAGAAGCAAAGGCTTTGTCGCGGCATTTTTGGCGACGTCCATATTGATGACATCCGCGCTTGCATTTTTCGTATCATCGCCCGCAACGTCGGCTGAGACGGTGACTATGCAGAGCGACGTTATCTCGTCCTACATAAACAATTCCGCGCGTCAGATAGCCGCCGATGTGGTTGGCGTGGAGAATGCCCGCGTGCTGCCTTACGATTTCAGTCCGGCAAATGATCCTGACGAGAGCAAATTCAGCAAGGTAGGCGACCGCAGCTATTATAAGGACAGCACCATCGAGGTGGAATGCTGGAGCCAGTCGTACAACGGAGTGCCCTGCTGGTTTGCAGATGTCAAGATAAAGCACGCGTCGCAGTTCAGACGTCAGTGGTCCAACGGCGATTACGCTTCAAAGAGCTATCAGTATCCGTCAAATATGTTTAAGTCATCAAAGGGCGTAGTCGGTATGTCGGCAGATTTCTATAAGCACAGAAATTACGGCATAGTGGTTCAGTACGGCACGGTGTTCTGCAATAAGCTGACCACCCAGCAGCTCGACGTGCTTACGATAGATTACGATGGCAATTTCAAGATATGGAATGAAAATGAGCTTAGCGAAAAGATAAATAATGAGAGCGCAGATGACATAATGCTTTCCTTCACATTCGGTCCTGTGTTGGTAGAGGATGGCAAGGCTGTTGATCCCTCTCATTGGTCAAAGCAGTGGCTCGGCGAGCTGCATCAAGGCGTAGGACGCGCGGCCATCGGCCAGAAGGGCGAGTTGAATTATCTGCTCTGCACCGTCGGTACTCCCGGTATGTCCTGCGAAGGCGTGTCAAAAATTATGGAGGATCAGGGCTGCATTACCGCGTACAATCTCGACGGCGGACAGTCGGGAACCCTGCTCTTCAACGGCAAGGTCTACAATAAAATCGCCTATAAGGGCGTTGAGCGCGCCATGAGCGATATTCTTTATTTCGGCTCGGCTGAATGACAGAGAGGAGAAGTTTAAATTGGATAATCAACTGGCTCTGATATACGGCGATCTGAGCATAAGCTGGTTCGCATTGTTTGCAGTGGCGGGATGTCTTGCCGGCATGCTGCTGGCGTGTATGCTGAGAAAGATCAGCGGCAAAAACGCCTCGGACATGTTCGTATTGGTGACATTTGCCGCACCGATAGCTTTGATTTTTGCCCGTATTCAATATTGCATGTTTGCCGATGAAAATTTCAGCAATACATATGATATGCTGAATCTCTCCAACGGCGGATACGGTCTGTACGGCGCAATACTCGGCGTATTTGCGGCGGCAGTGCTTGTAAATCTCATCTTTAAGATGGGCGGTGTGGGCAGTCTGATGGACTGCACAGCTCTCGGCGGAGCACTCGCCATCACAGTGGGCAGATTTGCCACACAGTTCACCGGCACCGAGATAGGCTATGAAGTGAGTTTTGATGTGTTTGCAGTTCCCGATGCAAGCGGAACTGTCAACAATCTGGCGGTCTACATGCTGGACGGAATACTCGAAGCCGTGGTATTGGCGGTTTGTCTCATATTCTACATCATTCAGCTCGTGAATAAAAATGAAAAGGCGCTCAAGGGTACGACAGCACTGCTGGTGCTGGCACTGCACGGAACTAATCAGGTGGTAATGGACAGCCTGCGTTCCGATGCCCTCAAGCTGGGCGCGAATGATTTCATAAAAATCTCGCAGATAATCGGAATACTGACCTGCGTTGCCGTTATCGTGTATTTCATGGTAAAGGTGATAAAGCGCGATAAGTTCAAAAAGTACAACGCATGGCACATAGCTGTCATCGTGGCATGTATCGTTTTGGGCATCCTGTCGGAATACAGAGTGGGCAACGGCAATTACATCTCCAAGCATATCCTAATGTTGGTGTGTATGGTCGTGCTCGCCGCGCTGACGGTATGGTACGGTGCGCGTGCAGTCAAGCCGTCACTTGCAGTCGAAGCTCCGACAGATGAAGTTCCTGACGCAGTGACACCTGCGACAGAAACGACATCGGAAAGTCCTGTAACAGAAGAACCTGCGAAGGAAGAGACTGTTATTGATGTGCCGGCGGCGCAGGAAACTGCAATTGAAGTGCCTGTGGCGGAAGAGTTCGTGGTGGAAGTTCCTGTGGAGGAAAATTCCGTTGAAGAAAGTTCTGCGGCGGAGGAGCCTGCTGTAGAATCAACTGAATCGGAGACACCTGCTTCGGCGGAATAAAATTTTAGAGAGAGTCGCTTTGGATTGAAAAAAAGCGGCTCTCTTTTATTTTTGTCAATTGATTTTGCCGCGCGGCTGTGATAAAATCATAGACACAAGGGGGATGATATTTTGAAAGTTAAGGGCAAAAGCAATATTTGGATATACGCGGCGATTTTAGCTGTTTCGCTGTTGACCGCGTTGGCGGTGTCGCAAGTGTTTTACGTCGAAGACAACGAGCCGACAGCGGATTATATTTTGTTTTATGAAAATGCCGTTGCCAAGCCGAAAGAATATTGCTTCAACGGAAATACATATTCCGACGGCAGTCTGAATGTGCGCTGTTACAGTGAGACAATGGAGATCGACGGTCGGGCGGTGACCGTGAATTTTGCGGACGTGCAGGTGTCGTCGTCGGATCAGCTTCGCACAGCCTTTGCAGGAGGTCGGTGGAAATCCGCGATACGCAGCAGTGTCACCGAGATAGCGTGGGAAAACAACGCGGTGGTGGCGGTCAACGGCGATAATGCATATGACGGTGTTGTGATAAGCAACGGCAGTGTGCTGAGTTGCGAACCTAAGGGGATAGATCTTCTGTTGGTGGATTCAAACGGCGATTTTGTGATATTTAATGATGAAGAATTCGTCAATGAGGGGCTTCACGACAGCGGGGAATATTCCCAGTCGTTCGGTTTCGGGCCTGTGCTCACGCAGAACGGCGAGGTGAATATAGGCGAGAGGAGCGTGTCCTGTTCGCGGAATTCAGCCAAGGCTCGCACTGCCATCGGTCAGACAGGCGAGCGGAATTATCTGCTCTGCACGGTGGAAAAATCGTCCGATTCAGCGGGTGTGACGATAGAACAGCTTGCGCAGATAATGCAGAGCAAGGGCTGCGTGACTTCATATAATCTCTGCGGCGGCAGGCAGTCGGATATGAGTTTCCATGACATGAGGTTCGGCGGAAAGTCGGCAGAGCCTGCAGTGGGGAATATACTCTATTTCGCGTCGGCAGAAAAGGAGGCTGAGTCGTATGTTGAATGAGCATATTGTCTTTGCATGGGGCGGTGTGTATATAACCAATTACGGATTTTTTGCGGCGCTGTCGGTGCTTTTGTCGGCGGTCTGCTTCTATGTGCTGAACCTTTTGTGCGGTGAGAATGCGCGGCGATATGTGATGCCGTCGCTGCTGTTTCCGACACTGGGAGGGGTGTATGTCATGGTGCGCAATCTTTCGGGTGAGACTATAGGGGGTGTCGAGCTTGCGGCGGCGCAACTCGCGGCAGTGCCTGTGCAGATAGTAATTGGTGCGGTGAGTGCGGCTGTCATGCGAGAATCCATGGCCCGTGCGGCGGACGGAATGACGGTTTCGGCGGCATTGGGCTGGGCGGTGTTCAGCCTGTGTGATGTATCAGGACAAGCAACTGCCGAATTCGGAGTGTATTTTGCGATATTTGCCTTCCTTGCGGCGAATTTTTACCTGAAATATGTCGGCAAGACGACGCGCGGCGGGAATGTTTGTCTGGTTGGTATTGTGATGCTGGGCGCGGCGGGATTTGTGTTTAGCGGGATGAGCGACTGCGGAATATGGGTGCTCGGCGGCGTGAATCTTGTCAGAGTGTTCTGGTGTGCGGCGGCAGTGGTTAGTGCTGCGGTCGTGATCATCAGAGGAGTCGGCGGCAAGGCGGTGCTGCACTGCGCGATATGCGCGGCGATGTGGCTTGCGGCGATATGCTGTGATATGTCAGCGAATGCGTTTGTTGCAGAGCACGTCGGCATTATAACGGGCGCGCTTTTGCTGGTGATGTGCGCGGATGTGTATTATTGTCACCTCGCGGGCATGCGCAAGAGGTCAAAGGCGGCAGTATCGAGAACACGCAGGAAATCTTCGGCAAAAGGCAGTATAAATTCCGGTCGAGATGCGGCTGATGACGATTATAAGGAACTGCTGTCGATGTATTCTGAGCGAAATAATCCTTCGCGCGGCAAAAATCAGCGCTGATTTCAAAAAATATTAAAAAATTTCTAAAAAAATCATCTGTTTGTGTGGAAATTTATAAAAATATATGTTATAATCAAATTGCTGGTTAATCTATTGAAAGGAAAGTTTTAAAATGTTAAAAAGAATTTCCGCAATTATAATGTCAATGTTCATAGCAGCTTCACTGCTTGCAGGCATGGCATCGTGCTCTATGCCGCAGAATATATTCACAGACCAAAACGCTGCTGATGATAATAACGATAATGACGATTCGGTCAAGAATCTGTATGAGTTTGAGTTCACTATGGATAACAAGCTCTATTATCTCCCCGCTGACTTCGATTATTTTGTCGAAAAGGGCTGGAGCTTTGATGCAGGCGAGACTGAAGAGGCTGACACCGATGAAAACGCCGATGCACCTGCCACCGATGACGAAGAGGTCGAGGAAAAGGTTGATCCCGCAGAGTTCGTGCTGGAGAGCGGAGCATATTCGGATTATTTTGAAGTTTATGACGAAAACAAGACATATTGCATTAAGCTCAAGTTCTATAATGATACCCCCGACGCTACCACACTGAACCTGTGCAGAGTTGTCGGTATCAAGCTTGACGCACTCAATTCGTCCGTTCCTTACACTCAGTTTTGTGGTGATATCGAGTTCGGTTCATCATACCGCAAGGTAGTGGAGGCATACGGCGACCCGTCATTCGAGCAGAAGGTATCGGCCGAGACAGGCGCACTTGTTTCCGTAAACGATATGACGTTTGATGAGAACGCAGAGGGTTCAGCAAATAAGAAAGCGTATTATTACATGACCGAAAATTCTTTTGTCCAGTTTACTTTCGGTATCATGGAGAATATATCTGACAGCCTTATTGATGTCACGATAGAAAACAGCGTTGCTCCCGAGAAGGAATACAACTACGAAAAAGACAGAGAAAAATCTCCTGACGTGGTCGCTCTTTATGACAATCCCGACCTGCTCGGTCAGAATATAACTGATTTTTCGTTTAAGTATGAGAATAATCTCTACACACTGCCTATCCCTGTAAGCGAGATAATAGATGACGGCTGGGAGTTTGCGCGCGGTGCTTCAACTGTAGTGCGCAGCGGTACTACCGAAAAGGGTGTAGTGCTCAGAAAGGGCAATCTGTTCATCGAACTGATGGTTCACAATTATGACACCGAAAAATCACAGACAGCTATAAACTGCTACGCGGTCAGCCTTTCTGTGGGTGTCACAGGTCCGAATGCAAAAATCCTCATGCCCAAGGGCATCACTATCGGTTCGGATGCATCAGAGCTTGAGACTGCATATACCACTCCGTTCCTGAGCTCGGCGGCATCTATAAACGGCAGTGCCGATACGACAGCAGCGGAAACTGATACATCGGCAGATGAAACCGAGACTCCGACTGTCAATTATATGTATGATATTACCGAGCCTGTGAGCGACCCGCTGACTGCAAATACCAAGCAGTTCATCAACAAGCTCGAAACAGAAGATTATATCATGTATTCGTATGTAATGCCCGATGATGTGCCGACTGTTACCATTCCGGACGACATCAAGAAGGTAACAGACCCGAATGCACAGATGATAGGCACATACAGAAAGCATATTGACATTTATGTGAGCAAAGCAAACAACAAGGTAGTTTATGTGTATATGCAGAACTGCCCCGAATTTGTTGTTGACGAGGCCGCTATCTGGGCGGAACAGCTTGCACAGGCTGCGGAATAAGCTGATGCAGGCGAATAATATCGTATTCAGTTAATATGGAGCTGATGGCAATTGTTTGTAACAGACCATAAGCACTGCACAGGCTGCGGAGCATGCATTGAAGCGTGCCCGCAGTCTGCTGTTATAAAGATAAGAGACAAGTATAAATTTGTATATCCGTCGGTTCAGGAGGATATGTGTAAATTTTGCGGCAAATGCCTTGAAGTTTGCCCAAAGGATAAGCCGATCGACCGATTTGAGCGGGAAGAGTTTGAACAGCGTTATTATATTGCTCAGACTGCCGATAAAAACGAGCTGCTCAATGCACATGCAGGCGGGATTTTTCACCGCCTTGCGATGAAGGTGCTGTCAAACGGCGGCGTAGTTTACGGCTGTATTTTTGATGAAAACCGCCATCCTCGGCATGTCCGCGCCGATAATGCCGAGACGCTGGGACTTATGCGGGGGTTCAAGCCGGTGCAGAGCGACACAGACGGCATTTATTCCGCAGTCAAGACTGATCTTGAGGGCGGGATAAATGTACTGTTTTCGGGAACGCCGTGTCAGTGCGACGGCTTGCGCGGCTATCTGGGACGCGATTATCTCGGACTGACGATAGTGGATGTGCTGTGCGGCGGCATGACCTCCGAGGGCGTATTCAACCGCTATTATTACTGGTTGGAGCGGAAGCTCGGCGATAAGATAATGGAGCTTCGCTTTGAAAATAAGCAGGCGTTCGGTCACAGCCGCGGCATACGCGTGCTCTATCGCCGCAAAAAGCAGCGATTTCTGCTCTCGTTTCCGCTGGAACTGGACAAGCTCAATGCCATGAGTATCGGCGGAGCGATAAACCGACGCTCGTGCGGCACATGCAAATATGCATCGACACAGCGAGTGGGGGATATTTCGCTCGGGAGATTCGTTGCTCCGGCGCGGTCGCACCCTGATTTTAATTATGCAAAGGGCGCTTCGCTGGTGGTGGTATCCACGCCGAAGGGGGCAGAACTTTTTGAAAGTATCCGTGACATGATCTGCTGCGAGCAGTCGGATCTTGAGCGCGCCTCGGCTAACAAACGTCTCAGCGAGCCAACTAAGCAGAATCCTCAGCGCAAGAAAATATTGTCCGACATATGTCGCGGGGATTTCAATAAGGCGGCTAAGGAATTTAAGTCGCCGGGTGTGCTGCAGGCGGTTAAGATATTTTTCTGCGCGGCGATTCCCGATGAAGCGGTGTATTTTTTGATTCAGACAGCCAAAAAAATTAAAAAATTTGCCCTGTCTTTGACGGAAAAAGTGAAAAAATCGTTGAAAAAGTCGGAGGATAAAATATAAGTTTTGGAAATTCGGCGGATTTTAGAAAAAAAACTTGACATTTCAAGCAAAATAATTTATATTATTATCTAGTGCTGATTTATAGAAAGGCAACGTCGGTTTGCATATGGTATTCCGGCTATTCTAATGATGGCCCGAGAGGGTTGATATTTCAGGAGGTGCATTTGCATGGCAAAGTGTGATTTCTGCGGAAAGGACATTTCTTTCGGCATCAGAGTTTCTCACTCACACAGAAGAAGCAACAGAACATGGAAGCCCAACGTAAAGCGCGTTAAGGCTATCGTTAACGGAACACCCAAGAGAGTTCACGCATGTACTCGCTGCCTTCGTTCCGGCAAGGTTACAAGAGCTGTCTAATTTTCGATTTCGTAATATCCACTGGCGATTTTGTGGTCGTCAGTGGATATTTTTTTAATTCAATGGAGGGATTATGTCAAACGACCAGAATAAAAAACGGCTGTTGAATCTGCTGAAAATATTGTATATGTATACCGACGAGTTCCACCCGCTCAGAGCGCCCGAACTTGTCGCACTGTTGAATGAAGCGGGCGTGGCGTGTGAGCGCAAGGCGATTTACAGGGACATCGAGTGTCTTAATGAGTTCGGTGTGGAGATAATGCAGTCAACATTTCCGCCGGGATATTATTGCGGCGAGCGTCTTTTTGAGATGCCCGAGCTGAGAATGCTGATAGATTCGGTGAAGTCGTCGGAATTTATCACTGAGAAAAAGACTGCCGAGCTTATCGGCAAGCTGAAAGGCCTGACCAGCGTGCATATGGCGGCGGATCTGGAGGACGGCGGAATGCGCGGTCGTCCCAAAAACCGCAACGAGGTCATTTATTATAATATAGATAAGCTGCATTCGGCTATACGCTGCGGTAAAATGGTGCATTTTACCTACTATCGCCATGTACTGCACAACGGCAAACCCGTCGCCCGCAAATCGCATGAATTCACAGTGAGTCCCTACGCGTTGATATGGAACGACGGCAAATATTATCTTGTGGCGAATTACCCGAAATATGACGATCTTTCACATTATCGTGTGGACAGAATGAAAACTGTGGATGTTCTTGCAGATGATGTTCGCCCGCTGAGTGAGGTCAGCGATTTTACAGATGAATTTGACGAGGCGGAATATGTTGGACGCGTGTTTGAGATGTATGCGGGCAGTGACCCTGTGGAAGTCAAGCTGAAATGCCGAACGAGGTGTCTGGAGCATATCGTCGAGCGGTTCGGTCAGAAGGTGGAATATGAGGCGGTGGACTCGGATCATTTCACCGTGTCGGTGCGCGCGGTAGTCAATGACGGTCTGCTTAGCTGGATACTGGCGCAGAGGGGAGACGTGGCTGTGATACAGCCGCCCGAACTGAGGGAGAAAGTTTCCGACCTGCTGAGAAATATGCTGGAACAATATAGCGATTTTTGAGAGAAGTCAGAGTTTATTGTGAGGTCTATATGAAAAATATTATGTTAAATTTTCACTAACTGTCTTGACATTGATGTGTTTTGGATATAAAATAATCTTGAGAAGCAATGCTTGGTTGCATTGTATAAAAATTTCTGATAGGAGAAGATATTTTATGAAAAAAAGATTAGCCGCCATCACCACGGTGTTTGCAATGCTTTTTGCATTCTTCCCGGCTAATGGCTTTCAAACTTACGCCGCAGGCTCATCTGATTTGAACATCGACTATCATACGGTAGAGCAGATCAAAGCATTTATAAAAAATCATCCTGCCGACCTTAATCAGAGCACCGTTTACGACAAAACTCCGTCAAGCGTGTCTCCGTATGAGCTGGGTGAGGTTTCGGACGAAACTCTGGATTCGGCCATCAATCTGGTCAATCAGATCAGATATATTGCAGGTGTGCCGGCTAATGTGTCTATCAGCGAAACTTATCAGGAAACGGCGCAGGCGGGCGCTTTGGTCAACGCTGCAAACAATCAGCTTTCGCATACTCCTGCCAAGCCCTCGGGCATGAGCGATGAGCTTTATGCCAAAGGCTACGCGGGCACAAGCAGCTCGAATCTCGCATATAATTCTAAAAGTCTCAACTATGCCGTTTTAGGCTGGATGGAGGACAGTGACAGCAATAACATCGACCGTGTGGGTCACAGAAGATGGATCATCAGCCCCGGCATGGAAAAAACAGGCTTCGGTGTTGTAAACAGATATTACAGCATGTATACCTTCGATAATTGGACTGACTACAAGGGTTACAGCAATGTTGCTTGGCCGGCTCAGAATACTCCTGTCGAATATTTCATGGACGGTTCTGCATGGAGCCTCTCCACAGGCAGTGCGCAGGATATTTCCAAGATAAAAGTGACCGTAAAGAGAATTTCTGACGGCAAGACATGGAATTTCAGCTCGGCTTCATCCGACGGTGAATTTTATGTTGATAACAACAACTACGGTCAGAAAGGCTGCATTATATTCAGACCCTCCGGTCTGACGGTAAAGAGCGGTGACAGCTTCAGCGTGAGCATCACAGGCGCAGGCTCGGATATTGATTACAATGTAAATTTCTTCAGCCTGGATTCGACCGCAGCTACTACAACGACCACTACAACAACTACAACCAAGACTACCACGACGACTACCACTGCGAAAACCACAACAACTACAACTGCAGTGACCGGAAATTATATCGAGATCACAGGCAATTCTGTAAATGTTCGTGCGGGCGCAGGTACAAATTATAAAGTTCTCGGCAGTGTAAAGAAGGGACAGAGATATAAATATTATGCCACAAAGACCGTAAACGGCAATAAGTGGTATAAGATAAAGCTGAACCAAACTGACGGCTGGGTTATAGGCACTTATGCCAAGGTCGTCAGCACAGGTGTGACTACTACGACCACAACTGCCGCACAGATGAAGTACATCGAGATCACTGAGAAGGCCGTAAATGTGCGCGCGGGTGCAGGTACTCACTGCAAGGTCATTGGCACAGCGAGACTTGGTCAGAGATACAGATATTATTCAACCAAGACCGTCAACGGCGAAAAGTGGTATAAGATAAAATTCAATGGTAATGATTCATGGATCGCCGGTTCGTGCGTCAAGTTGGTGGCGTCAGGTGTCACCACAACTACAGCAAAGCCCACCACTACCACTACTGTGAAAACTACCACGACTACGACAACAGCCAAGCCGACCACTACTACCACAACGGCAAAGGCTACTACAACCACAACGACTAAAGCTACTACCACTACAACCTCCGCACCGAAGTATTATGTATTGGTAACAGGCAACAGCGTAAATATTCGTTCGGGCGCAGGTACAAATTACGGTGTAATTACCTCCGTCAAGAAGAACACGAAGCTGACTTACCTCGGTGAGAAAACTGTCAGCGGCAAAAAGTGGTACAATGTTAAGGTCAACGGCAAGAGCGGCTGGATAATCAGCACTTATTCCAAGCTGGTGAGCACAGTTACTACCACAACGACCAAGAAAACTACTACGACAACAGCCAAGGCATCATACGTTGTGATCACAGGCAGCGTTGTAAATGTTCGTGCAGGCGCAGGAACAAATTACGGTGTTGTCACATCGGTCAAAAAGGGTCAGAAACTCGCATATTCCGACGTGAAAACCGTTAATAATACCAAGTGGTATAAGGTTACAGCCAACGGCAAGACCGGCTGGGTAGTCGGCACATATGCCAGTGTAAGCAAGTAATATTGCTCGAATTATCATAATTGCACAAAATACGCGATGAAATTCCGATGAAGTTCGTCGCGTATTTTATTTTTATTTATTCAATCATAAATTCGCCGTTGACACGGAGAATTGTTTGTAATATAATATGTAAGTTGTTGGAGTGTTGTTTTTGCACCGATGCTTTTCGGCGGCGGCAGCAGTCTTACATATTATTTGAAATGGAGTTGAGCGTGATTGGTTAAAGCTATTGTTGGAGCCAACTGGGGCGATGAGGGCAAAGGTAAGATTACAGATATGCTCGCAGCCGAATCTGACATCGTTATTCGTTTTCAGGGCGGTGCTAATGCGGGACATACTATAATCAATAATTTTGGCAGATTCGCACTTCATCTGCTCCCGTCAGGTGTTTGTCATCAGCATACTGTCAATATCATCGGCAACGGTGTCGCACTTGATTTGATGAAATTTGAAAAGGAACTTGCTTCTGTTGTTGAGCAGGGCGTTCCCACACCTAAGATCTTGATTTCTGACCGCGCTCAGTTGATTATGCCGTATCATGTGCTTTTCGATGTTTACGAAGAGGAAAGACTTGGCGGCAAGGCATTCGGCTCTACCAAGTCTGGTATTGCACCGTTTTATTCCGATAAATACTCCAAGATCGGTTTCCAGGTCAATGAGCTTTTTGCCGGCGAGGAGTATATCAGAGAAAAAATCAAGAAGGTTCTTTATATAAAGAATACAATAATAAAGCATCTTTACAATAAGCCGGAGATTTCGGAAGAAGAGCTTTATGATTATCTTATGAAGTGCAAGGAGATCGTAGCACCTTACGTCGCTAATACTTTTGAATATCTTCAGAAGGCTGTGCGCGAGGGCAAGAATATTCTGCTCGAAGGTCAGCTTGGTTCGCTCAAGGACCCCGATTTCGGTATCTATCCGATGGTCACATCGTCTTCTACACTCGCTGGCTACGGTGCGGTGGGCGCAGGTTTGCCCGCAAGAGCTATCACTGAGGTCGTTACCGTTACCAAGGCATATTCCAGTGCTGTAGGTGCAGGCGAGTTTGTCAGCGAGATATTCGGCGATGAGGCGGACGAGCTTCGTAAGCGCGGCGGCGACAAGGGTGAATTCGGTGCAACTACAGGCAGACCGCGCCGTGTTGGCTGGTTTGACTGCGTTGCTACACGCTATGGCTGCATGGCACAGGGTACAACTAAGGTCGCGATGACATGCCTTGATGTACTGGGTTATCTCGATGAGATCCCGGTTTGCGTCGGCTATGAGATCGACGGTCAGATCACACATGAATTCCCTGTAACATCACAGCTTGCCAAGGCAAAGCCCGTGCTTCAGACACTTCCCGGCTGGAAGCAGAATGTCCGCGGCATTAAAAATTACAGCGAGCTTCCCGAGAACTGCCGTGCATACATCGAATTCATCGAGGGTCAGATCGGTTTCCCGATCGACATTGTATCCAACGGCCCCGGACGCGATGAAGTAATCTACAGATAATTATTTTTATTGCAGGGCATTGAATGATAAAATATTCATGCCCTGCTAATTTAATCTATATTTTTGGAAAAACAAAGGATCGTGATATTGTGGAACATCAGAAAATTCTCGTGTTGGATTTCGGCGGACAGTATAATCAGCTTATAGCGCGCCGCGTGCGTGATTTGGGCGTTTATGCCGAGGTAAAGCCGTATACTACACCCATTGAAGCGATTAAAGCGGAAGGCTATATAGGAATAATATTCACAGGCGGTCCGAACAGTGTATATGATGAGAAATCCCCCAAGTACAGCGCAGAGATATTCGAGCTGGGAGTGCCCGTGCTCGGCATCTGCTACGGCGCACAGCTCATGGCACACCTTCTCGGCGGCGAGGTCAAGGCCGCTCCCGTGCGTGAATACGGCAAGACAGAGATCGTTCCCGACAAGAGTAGCCTGCTCTTCAAGGACGTTGCAGATAACACCGTTGTGTGGATGAGCCACACCGACTATATCGCTAAACTGCCCGAGGGCTTCATTTCCTCGGCACACAGCGACGCTTGTCCCGTGGCTGCTATGGAATGCAGAGAGAGAAATCTCTACGCAGTGCAGTTCCACCTCGAGGTACAGCACACAGCCGAGGGCGACAAGATGCTCAAATCTTTCCTCTATGATGTATGTAAGGCCGCAGGCGACTGGACAATGGAATCCTTTGTTGACGAGACGGTTGCCGCGCTCAAGGCAAAAATCGGCGATAAGAAGGTGCTTTGCGCACTTTCGGGCGGCGTTGACAGCTCGGTTGCCGCTGTTATGATCCACAAGGCGGTCGGCAAGCAGCTCACCTGCATTTTCGTTGACAACGGCCTGCTTCGCAAGAACGAGGGCGATGAGGTCGAGCATATATTCAAAGAGCAGTTCGACATCAACATGATCCGCGTCAATGCGCAGGACAGATTCCTCGGCAAGCTCGCAGGCGTTACCGAGCCTGAGAAGAAGCGCAAGATCATCGGCGAGGAATTCATCCGTGTATTTGAAGCAGAGGCTAAGAAAATCGGCAAGGTGGATTATCTCGTGCAGGGCACTATCTACCCCGATGTTATCGAGAGCGGTGCGGGCGATGCAGCCAACATCAAGAGCCACCACAATGTCGGCGGACTTCCCGAGCATGTTGACTTTGAGGAGATAGTCGAGCCGCTGCGTTACCTCTTTAAGGACGAGGTTCGCCGCGCAGGTCTTGAACTTGGTATCCCCGAATATCTGGTATTCCGCCAGCCGTTCCCGGGTCCTGGTCTGGCAGTAAGATGCCTCGGTGAGATAACCGAGTACAAGCTGAACATTCTCCGCGATGCAGATGCGATATTCCGAGAGGAGATAGCAAAGGCGGGTCTTGACAGAGACATCAACCAGTATTTTGCTGTACTGACCGATCTGCGTTCGGTAGGCGTTATGGGCGACGCAAGAACATACGATTATACCGTAGCTCTGCGCGCAGTTAAGACTATCGACTTCATGACTGCCGACTGGGCGAGAATTCCGTATGACGTGCTCGAAACAGCCTCCAACAGAATCGTAAATGAGGTCAAGCACATCAACAGAATCGTATACGATATTACAAGCAAACCCCCGGCAACGATCGAATGGGAATAGTGGAAAATTAGCAAAAAAGATCCGTGAAGCGCCTATTTTAGGGCTTCGCGGATCTTTTGATTTTTGTCTGGTTCTATTCCGGTTCTAAAATCCTTCAGAGCCTCGTATCGTGGGCTTTTTTCCTATGATTTCTATATCAG
>JBGUUF010000422.1:0-1500 GCA_045133435.1 Acutalibacteraceae bacterium | reverse complement strand
GAATACGGTCTTTATGTGCTCACTGCTAATCACAACGGCAAGGACAGCGGATGTATTATAAATACCTGCGGTCAGGTGACATCTTCACCCGCACGTATTTCCGTGGCAGTCAATAAGCAGAATTTCACCCACGATCTGATCATGGCACAGGGTCACTTTACGGTCAGCGTTCTCACTAAATCTGCTCCGTTCGCTCTCTTTGAGAGATTTGGATTCCACAGCAGCAGAGATTACGATAAATTCACAGGTCATAATGATATTGCCAGAGCCGAAAACGGCGCATATTACCTCACTCAGCATGCCAACGCAGTGATAAGCGGCAAGGTCATTTCTACAGGCGACTTGGGTACGCATACAATGTTTATAGCGGATGTCACCGACTGCAAGGTGCTCAGCTCTGAGCCGTCGCTCACTTACGCCTACTATCACAGCAATATCAAGCCGAAGCCGAAAGCTGCCGAGAAGAATATTTCCGGCTATAGATGTAAGATATGCGGCTATATTTACGAGGGCGATACACTGCCCGCCGACTTCATCTGTCCGCTCTGTAAGCACGGCGCGGCTGATTTTGAAAAGATTGCAACCGACAGCGGTAACGCTGATAATACAAATAAAGGAGACATAACCATGAATAACTTAAAAGGTACAAAAACAGAAGCTAACTTGCTCGCTGCATTCGCAGGCGAGAGCCAGGCACGCAATAAGTACACATACTTCGCCAGCGTTGCTAAGAAAGAGGGCTATGAGCAGATAGCCGCCATCTTCCTCCAGACAGCCGAAAATGAGAAGGAACACGCAAAGATGTGGTTCAAGGCACTGGGCGAGCTTGGTGATACAGCAAAGAACCTCGAATCTGCCGCAGAGGGCGAGAATTACGAGTGGACTGACATGTATGCAACCTTCGCTAAGGAAGCTGAAGAAGAAGGCTTCACCGAGCTTGCAGCTAAGTTCCGTATGGTCGGTGCGATCGAAAAGACTCACGAAGAGAGATACCGCAAGCTGCTCAGCAATGTTGACATGCAGGCTGTATTTGAGAAGTCTGAGGAGACTATGTGGGAATGCCGCAACTGCGGTCATCTGGTAATAGGCAAGAAGGCACCGCAGGTTTGCCCGGTATGCAACCATCCGCAGAGCTTCTTTGAAGTCAGAAAAGAAAATTATTAATTTTAATTTAATCAGATAAAATAAAAACGGCTCGGATTTGAAATTGAAAAATCCGAGCCGTTAATTTTTATGTTAGTAAAAACATCATTCGCTGAGTCCGATCAGCATGAAGAAGAGGTTTATAAGCAATGCGATAACGCTGGTGATGATACCTGCGGTGGAAACGCCTGTAGGACGTGTGCCGTCATTGCTTGTTTTAGAAACGATACCAAATATAATTCCGAGTATAGCCGGAATGAATGTGCAGCAGGTGCAAATGCCTGTGATACCCAAAATAAGGGATGCGATCGCAAATCCGTCAGTCTGATTCTGGGCGTTGACCATAGCGGGATTTAC
>JBGUUF010000421.1:0-4066 GCA_045133435.1 Acutalibacteraceae bacterium | reverse complement strand
TAACAGACCGTTTGTTTACGCGATAATCGACAATGAGACAAATCTTCCGATATTTATCGGCGCGGTAATGAATGTTGAATGATGTTTTGAGGGCTGTTCCGAATAATTCGGAGCGGCTCTTTTTATCGGAAAAAATGTGTTGAATTCAGTGCGCCGCAGTAGTATAATAAAAAAAGATATTCAAATACAGAAAGGAATTTTTACCAATGGCGGAATATTCTTTTAATACATCGGAAATCAAATCATGGGCACCAAAGCTTCGTGCAGGTGATCGCGTGTTGCTCTCGGGCACAGTCTATACATCGCGTGACGCGGCGCACAAGCGCATCATGTCACTGCTGGACAGCGGCGAGAAGCTGCCCTATGAGCTGGACGGAGCGGTGGTTTATTATGCAGGTCCCACCCCGACACCCGAGCATCTGGCGATAGGCTCATGCGGACCGACCACCTCATGCCGCATGGACCCGTTTGCGCCCCGCATGCTCGACCTCGGACTCGGCGCAATGGTGGGCAAGGGCGGACGTTCTCCCGAGGTGTGCGAGGCTATCTGCCGCAATAAGTCGGTTTATCTCTGCGCAGTCGGCGGTGCAGGCGCACTGGCATCAAAGTGCATAAAGGCGTGCGAGGTGATTGCATTTGAAGACCTCGGCTGTGAGTCGGTCAAGCGTCTGGAGTTTGAAAACTTCCCGCTCGTCGTGGCTATCGACTGCGAAGGCGGCTCGCTCTTTTGCGAGTGAGAAGGCTGTAAATACATAATAAAAGACGCAAAGTGCTTCGCAGGCTGAAAATGCTTGCGGAGCTTTTTTGTAATTGATGTGATTTTTCACTGATAATCGCGAAATTGTAGGTTTATTCATAAGTTTTTAAATTAATATGGAAAATTATAGTTATTTTTTGATTTTTACTTGAAATTTTTGTTGAAATATGTTATAATTACTGCATTGTATTCATACAAAATTTTTATTTGCCATTTTTTGGCATTTTGGAGGCATTATGGAAAACAAAAACGAATTCAAGCCGTATATTCCGGCGTCAAAGGTAACACCGGAATTCACAGTCACATCCATTATAATGGGTATTATTCTGGCTGTAGTGTTCGGTGCGGCCAATGCTTATCTCGGTCTGCGAGTAGGTATGACAGTTTCAGCATCAATTCCCGCTGCGGTTATCGCAATGGGCGTTATCAGAGTTGTAATGAGAAAGAACTCTATACTCGAAAGCAATATCGTTCAGACTATCGGCTCTGCCGGCGAATCGCTGGCGGCAGGCGCTATCTTCACACTTCCTGCACTGTTCCTTTGGGCATCCGAGGGCGTTATGGACAAGCCGAGTATCATTGAGATTACCCTCATCGCTCTGGTTGGCGGTCTGCTGGGTGTATTCTTCATGGTTCCGCTCCGCAACGCACTTATCGTCAAGGAGCATGGTGTGCTGCCTTATCCCGAGGGAACTGCATGTGCTGAGGTTCTTCTTGCAGGTGAAGAGGGCGGTGCGAATGCCTCAACTGTTTTTGCAGGTATGGGCTTTGCGGCTGTATTCAAGTTCATTATCGACGGACTCAAGGCCGTTCCCAGCGAAATTTCGCTGAAGGTCAAGGGCTTTGCAGGCGAAATCGGCACACAGATTTATCCCGCTGTAATGAGCGTTGGTTACATATGCGGTTTCCGCATTTCCTCTTACATGTTCGCAGGCGGCGTGCTGAGCTGGCTGGTCCTCATTCCGCTTATCGTTATGTTCGGTGAGAATACAGTTATGTATCCCGGCGTTGACCAGACTATCGGCGAGATGTTTGCCGATGGCGGTGCAAGCGCAATCTGGAGCTCATATATCCGCTATATCGGTGCAGGTGCTCTTGCGGCAGGCGGCATTATCAGCCTTATCAAGTCACTCCCGCTTATCGTTCGCACCTTTGGCGATGCTCTCAAGAGCATCGGCGGCAGCAAGTCCGGCTCAAATGACAGAACATCCAAGGATATCAGCATGAAGATCGTTCTTATCGCTATCGCAGTGCTGACACTCGCAGTATGGCTCATTCCCGCTATCCCCGTATCTTTCATCGGTGCGTTGGTAGTTGTTGTGTTCGGTTTCTTCTTTGCCACAGTTTCTTCCAGAATGGTTGGACTTGTCGGCAGCAGCAACAACCCCGTTTCCGGCATGGCGATAGCCACTCTCCTTATCGCTACAATGATTCTTAAATTCACAGGTTCTACAGGTGTTGCAGGTATGACAGCGGCAATCGCTATCGGCTCCATCATCTGCATCGTTGCAGCTATTTCGGGCGATACATCTCAGGACCTCAAGACAGGCTACCTGCTTGGCGCTACACCCAAGAAGCAGCAGATCGGTGAGATCATCGGTGTCGTGGCAGCAGCATTTGCCATCGGCGGCACACTTTACCTCCTCGACAGCGCATGGGGCTTCGGTTCCGAGGAACTCGCAGCACCTCAGGCAACACTTATGAAGATGATCATCGAGGGCGTAATGAACGCAGAACTGCCCTGGAATCTGGTATTCGTCGGCGCATTTATCGCTGTTATCGTCGAGCTTGTCGGTATTCCTGTTCTTCCGTTTGCAATCGGTGTATACCTGCCTGTTCACCTTAACGCATGCATCATGGTCGGCGGCGTTGTCCGTCTCATCTTCGACAAGATGAAGCGCGAAGAGAAGGAAAAGAACGCTATCATCAATGACGGCGTCCTCTTCTGCTCGGGCATGATCGCAGGTGAAGGTCTTGTCGGTATCGTTCTCGCATTGCTCGCAGTATTCGGTGTTAATCAGATAATCGACATTTCCGGCATGCTGAGCGGTCTGCCGACATGGGCATCTAACCTCAGCAGCCTTGTAGTGTTCGCTCTGGTCGTCGTATCTCTGCTGATGTTCTCAATTTGGAAGAAGCGCAAAAAGGTTGAGAAAGTAAATGAAGAATAAAAAGCAATCCCAGGAAAATTACCTTGAAAAATGCCCTGTTCATCCCGAGCATATAAAGTGGTCAACGGATGAAAACGGCATGGTCACACTCGATATTGAAAACGAAGGCGTATTCAACAGGATCGCGCAGAAGCTTTTGAAAAAGCCGAAGGTGACGCACATTCATCTCGACGAGATCGGCAGTTTTGTCTGGCCGATGATAGACGGCGAGAAGAAGATAATGGACATGGGCGAGCCGATGGAAGAGCATTTCGGCGAAAAAGCTCACCCCACCTACGAAAGACTTGCTAAGTTCTTCCAGATTTTGGACAGCTACGGCTTTGTCGAGTGGAAATAAATATTCGTAAAATAAACGGGTCAGTCGTATTGTTAAGCGACTGACCCGTTGTTTTGTTTAAAGGAAAAATTCAGCATTGCAGCAATCTAATATAATGGTTTGCCTCGCGCAGAACGTGGTCGGCGAGGAGAGGGAGAATTATTGAGCGGATCTCGCAGTTTTCGATGCCTTTAGTGCCTGCCGCCTTGAAATCTCTGAATTTTACGGTTTGTTCGAGAGAGGCGGAAGTCATAGTCTTGTCGTGTGCCTTGCAGCAGTTTTCGAGAAGTTTCGAGTAATCCTTGGCGAAACAGTCTGCCGAGTTGAATAGCTCGACCTCGCACGGGTCGAGAAGTCCGCGGATGAACTGCGCGTGCTCCATCATTATGCGGTTCCAGAAGCATTCGACATCCCGCATGGTCTCGCAGGGCAGGTCGCCGTTTTTCTCGAGCATGCAGACGTAATCTCTGTATAACTTGGCTTCCCTGATGATGTGCTCTATCAACAGCGGATAGTTCATCGTGAACATCTGACAGCACAGAACCTTTTTCAGAATGGTCTCCTTAAAAGCTATCAAGCCGTCGAGCAGTCTGAGCGCGGTTCGGTTGAGAGCCTGCACTTGACGGAATTTTTCCTTGCCGATACAGCATGGACGACAGCGGCATTTGAGGTCGGCTTCACGCTCGGTTATCTCTCTGTCGATGGCGATACCCGTGAAGCACTGGGTCTGCTTTTCCGCCAATCGTGTGAATTCAGTGACAAGCTCGCCTGAGTTTACCACGTCACAGCCTACGATTCCGTCGCCGAGCGAAACGGCACAGC
>JBGUUF010000420.1:0-3831 GCA_045133435.1 Acutalibacteraceae bacterium | reverse complement strand
TAAAGTGCTTTGTAATTTTCTAAAATTTTTTATAATTCACGGAGAGTTGTCCGAGTGGTCGAAGGTGCAGCACTCGAAATGCTGTGTACGCAAGTACCTAGGGTTCGAATCCCTAACTCTCCGCCAATCAAGTTAAAAGCTACATTTTTAGTGTTCGTCACACTAGGAATGTAGCTTTTTCCTCATTTGCAACAATATTTTAAAGTAGATAGGGCTGTCGTAAAAAATTTTCTTTTGCAACGCCCTATTCGTTTTACTCATTGAAATATGCACACTTTGGTATCTAAAAAAATTTACAATTGTGTATAATATAATTAAACAACAGATAAGCTCCTAATTGATCATTTATTTTTTGAGCAAAATTCACATTTTATTGTTATTTTTTGTATATTTATGGTATAATAATCGCATGAACTGAATTCGGGAGGGATTTCTACGGTAATTTGTCCTGCTTGTAAAAATAAACTTGTCCGCGTTGGTGATACATACCAGTGCAAAGATACCGAGTGCGGCTGCATCAAACAGACAAAAATTGCCAAAGCCGAAAAATGGCTCTTGAAAATTGCCGATAATGAAAAGGTATATTGACGGCGCGTTTTCTTTGATAAACGACACTGAGGAGGAATAACACTATGGCATACACTACAACATTAATTATACCGTTCGGATTTGACTGCGATATGGGCGAGATTTCCAAAATCGAAACGAAAATCGAAAAATCCGGCATATGGACCCGCACTATGTACAACTGTTCCAACGTCTACCGCCACATCGCCCAGCTTTACGATTCTCACAACAAATCCCGCATTGCCGCTATTTACACAGCCACCAATCAGGCAGTTCAGAGCATAACCAAATCCCGCGAATTCTGCATTAACCCCGACAGGGAAAATTACGAATACTCCTATGGCGACCTGCAGCTTTATGTCTTTGAATCAGGTGTGGGGTTTCTATGCATGGCGATTAAGTTCAAGAACATTGAAACACTGAAAAAGCTCAGGTGCGTGGTCGCAAACAATGTGACGCATTACAGAAAAACAGCCAACGGTCAATACGGCGAAGTATTCCCCATGATTGAGATAATAAAAAGTTTGCTCAGCTTCAACAAAAACGATATATGCTTCTCATCCTTCAATCCGAATCATTTCGCGCAGGCACTTACATTATCATATACCTACACGACGTCAAGCGGAAACAAAACCGCGCTGTATTCGCTCTTGCACATGGTTTCCGAGGATGAATACAGCAATGAAACCGAGAATTTCGGCGAGGAATGTATAATTCCGTTCCGGGGATTTCACTGGGGCGTATCCTCCCGAACTATCGCGGTGGTGCAGGATGAAAATTCTAAAAAATCACATAAGGATTTCCAAGGCGAGTTATTCAGCCAATACCTCCCGCTGATAATTCTCGCGTATCATCAGAAATACGCCATGATCAAATTCTCGGCGATGATCAACGGCAGTCCCGCACAAATCAAGGACGCGAGAAACGACATCATCGACTTCAAGGTACGCAGCTCGTTTGTGTCGGTATCCGATACGCATGTGTTCCAGCAGATCTATGACAGGATCATGTCGGTCAACAAGATCGAGGATATGATCAAGGAAAACGACCGCAAGCTGGACAACCTCTTGACCCGCGAAAACAACGAACATCGCGCCAAGCTGGAAAAGGTAACGGGTGTGATAACGCTTCTCTTCACGATAATGGGCATTACATCAATACTGACCGACGGCATGACGGCGGTAAATAACATCGTCTCGGCAGATCATCAGCCGTTTGCAAACATAATTTTGTTTTGGGCATGTGCTATTCTCGCGGCGATAGGCGGCTACGGCATACATATCATCCGCAAGCATACCAAGTGATTTATTGAGAACGAAAATCGAAAGGCAGGTAGTTGAAGCGATTAGTGCTATACGATGAAGAATAAAAAATAAAACACCATCTAAATAACACACCCCCCCTTTAGATTCGCTTGAATCTAAAGGGGGTTCGTCTGTAGAGACTTTTCTACTTATATATAAAATAACTTTTCACCACCTTCTGTTGTTTTCTTTATATTTATAATTATAAAGATTTACAAAATTTTGTAAGATGCCAAAGTGTGCATCGTTTGACGCAAAAAATAAATTTAATTTTGTAAAGCAATGTATCGCTTACGATACTATAATTTATACGAATACGATAATGCAAATATAAGTACATTTTTTATTTTAAGTCATTTCGCAGAAATGACATTTTGTATTTAAATTTCTCTTGATTTTCTCAACAATGCGACGTATAATAAAACTGCAATGATGAACGGCCGTGCATAAATGCAAAATATTTGATAAGGATGGGATTTTTATACAAGATTACATTCCGAGACCGACGGACATAAATACGATGATAACATCGTTTTCGGTCAAGCAATATGATAATAATTCACGCAAAATTTATATTTTCCTGCGAGATACCGATAATCCAAATGAGCAAATTATAAACCTCAATAACCACAATATTCGCGCATATTTCAAACTACCCGACGGCAGTTCAGTGTTTGTTGACGGTGAGGTAGTCGATCCTGACTCAGGAGAAATTTCTGTTACGATTCCGAATGCTGTCACTCAACAAATCGGTACAGTGAAATGCGAAGTGAGCATTTCGGGAATTGATGACGATACGTTTTTGTCACTGCGTGTTTTTAGCTTTGAAGTCATTGAGAGTATCCGCAATGATAAGGCAATTGAGGCCACGGAGCAGTTTTCCGCGCTCGACAACGCATTAAATACCGTGGACAATCTTGACACAGAACTTGCCGCCGCAAATGCCCGCATCGACAACCTGCTCGCTTTGCCCGAAGGCTCGACAACAGGCGATGCAGAGCTTATTGACATCCGTGTTGGCTACGATGGCACGACTTATGCAAGCGCAGGCACGGCTGTGAGAGAGCAGATCCGCCAGCTCAGTAATATAATCGACAATATTACTGAAACTTCTCAGTCTGAGTCGCTCAATCTCAATGACGAACAATATGAATACGGTTACATCACTTCAACAGGCGACTTAGGGTATCAAACAGACGTTTGTCGTTCGGTCAATTATCTTCCCGTTCAAGGCGGCAAAACGATCAAGTTTTACTCTGATGACTGCAACTACTTGAGTATTTGCGAATATAACAGCTCATATGAGATTTTGAATTACATCGACTTGTACAGTATGCAGCACACGGGAAGTTTGACCGAACTTACACTGAATGATGATACTCGGTATATAAAATTTACCAGCTACTCGTTAAATCTCGAGGATAAGGTAACGATTTACTACGCCGAAAATGCCGCCGAAGAATATGTGCCTTATGAACCGGCATCTGTTGACGCAACGCTGAAATACGAAAAAATTTATGACGAAAGCGGCAGGAGCGTCGATGAAATTATTGACGAAAGTGTATCGCAAAGCATGGCAGAATCAGGTGATGTCTATGCCGCGAATACGATTTTTGCGCTGCCGACACCTACTGTCACAGTCGGCAGTCTGGAAAATCAGCGCAAAATATCCAAGGATAACCGCAGCTGCTGGCTGTGGAATTTTGACACGGTAGGCGCGATGGAAATCAGCGGCATAAGCATACCGCGTAAAGACGGCGACATCGTTGGCATATGGATATACATCAATCAGGAGGCGACCACATGGAGAACTGAGACAGACGGTGCCGTCAACGTCTATGTTGATGACACACAAGTACTGTCGTGGACGACCGCATATCATTTCCACGTCGGCTGGAATTATCTCAAACTCGACCTGTCAAATGCCGGCGACACGTTCGATCTGAAATTTGATTTCACA
>JBGUUF010000419.1:0-6236 GCA_045133435.1 Acutalibacteraceae bacterium | reverse complement strand
ACCATCTCTTCATTTAGAGGTGTGTTGTAATTAAAACTTTCTGCCGAATCGTCAAACCCATAAAGACCTTCCAAATCGGAAGAAACCTTTTTGCGAAAATTTGTTTTTACAGTGCGTCCGCCGTTGTATTTCAACAGAAAGCCGCAGTATTCTTCGGGAAATTTGAAATTGAATTTCTTTTCAAAAGCCTCAATTTTTTCCTCAACTTTTTCAGTGTTAAATTTAGAAATCAACATATGCAGCATGTTTTATCGCTCCTTAATAACATCGTGTCAACTATAAAATGTCAACCGCAAATTCTACAGAAATTTGCGGTTGATAATTTTTTTATCAGCTTTATTCGTCGGAATCCACCGTATGCTTGCGAACCTTGACTTTAACTTTTTGTACGCGTCGTTTGTATTCGCTGAGAAGTCCGAGTGCGTCCAGATCCTCGATCATATCATCGTCGGTGTATTCGCTCGGAACCTCCCTTTGCACGGGCGGTTCTTCAACTATCGGCTCAGGCTCGACTGGCTTGGGTTCAGGCACTGTAAAGGGTTCAAATGTGGCGAATACAGGCGGCTGAACCGGTTCGGGCGCAGGCTGTATAGGCTCGACAGATGCGAATTCATTTGTCGGATGATATTTTTCGGGATAGCTCAGCACAGGCTCGAGATTTGGCTCGGAGCTTGCGGGCATTGGGATAGGCTCTGGCTCGGGAACAGGCTCAGGCTCCGTGTTTACCGGCATGCTGAAGAATATCGGCGGTTCGGGTGTTTCGTCGTCGAAGTTTTCTGTCAGGTCGCGCGGTGCAGGCATAGGCTCGGGTTCAGGCTCGGGAGCGGGCATGGGGATAGGCTCTGGCTCGGGTATCGGCTGAACTATCGGGCTGTAGTTGAACACAGATTCTGTGGGTTCCTGTGCGGGAGTTTCCTTTTTGAGCGTCGGGAGCTTGATCTTGCCCATACGATTAAGGATCAACAGGGTTGCCATAGCCACCAGCGCAAGCAGCAGAAGTACGGTGAGCACGATGAAGAACACTGCCCAGCCGTTGAAATAATAACCGCTGATGGTGATGGTCTGAATTCCGTTGTCAAGTCCGAAGCCTATAGCGGTAGAATCACCTTTTATTTCTCTGGTTTCGGATTCGCCGTTGGACGAGGCGACGACCTTGGTTATGATATTGTCCTCGTGACAGTAGGTGTATGTGTACACACTCACATTTGTCAGGGTGATGAGAGATGTGATGTCAAAGCTGTCGATCAGCGTGGTGTCGGGGTGAATGGTGTAAACGCCCCAGTCGCTGTCGTAACCCAACGCGCGCGCACCAACTCCGCCAAACAGCACGGCTTCGGCGGCGGCAACCTGCTTTGAATTGCCGCTGACTTGTATCACGACCGTGGGCATATTGTCGTTTTTGATAGAAATAGTCGTATTTCCCGCGCCTTTTACGGTGTAATATTCGGATAAATTGTCAAGCACAGCGGGATTCGTGCCGTCCTCGAGAACTATAAGTATTTCGCGCAGGAATTTGTCTCCGCCGGTCTGTATGAGGTTGTATTCAACAGACTCCACAACCGCTGTATTCCTGAGTATCGTTTTGAATTTAATCGCGGTGAAGCTGCCCGTGCAGACGCGCTTGCTGCCGTCGGTGGAGGTTTCTGCGGTTTTCTCCTGAGTGCCGTCGTCAAGGTTGATCTGATACGGGTCGCTGCCCTCCGAACTTATCTCATAGGTCACAGCCACGGCACTTTCGCCGCCGAAATAGGAGAAGTCGAGCGATTCACTCAGCACACTGCTCTCGGCGAGCGGCTGGGAGAGGTCCTTCACGTTTTCCAGCGTGCATTCGCATTTGCCGCTCGTCAGCTTTTCCATGTAAGTTTGGAGCTTCGCGGCGCTTCCTGCGGTGAAGGTCACAGTGTAAATTATGTTGTTTGAGCGGGTGCGTTTGACCCATTGACCGCTGTCGGGAATAGTATCGTTCAGATAATTTTCAATCAGCGTTATCTGTGATTTTTCCACGGAGTTCGGGACGGTGATAAGCATAGTGCGTTCTATGTCGCCGGAGGTTTTCAATGCCGTGGATATAGTGAGGTTCGACACCACCGACTTGCCGCCCGACTGAATATCGACCTTGCCGCCCTTGCAGGTGTACTGCTCGCCGTCCAGATTGATCTTGACCTCGGTCTGATTCCAAAATTTATCGGCAGAGTAGTTTTTAACATAATCGCCGGTCGTGACCTTGAGACCGTTATCCACCACCAGCTTGTCAAACCATGTGAACAGCTCGCGGCTCTCAAAATTTTCGTTGTAGGTCACGCCGCGCGTGAATACTCCCGACGAATAGGTGAATTTGACTTCGGGAGCCTTGCTGAGAATATCCTTGAGCTTGTCGATGTAATCCTGCTTTGATTCAAAGGCGAGTGTGAATTTATACACAGCTTCGCCGTCATTGACCTCGTATTTGTAGGAAAGATGCTTGGGGATGACCGCGTCGATCTGCTCGTTGAGCGCGTCAGTTCCTCCGGGAAGCTGTGTCAGCAGCTCATCCATATCAAATGATACCGACATCACGCGTTCTCCGCTGAATTTTTCACCGTTAAGGGTTATTTCGGTGGACATGTCGGCGCATCCTGTGAGCAGCATTATAGCAGAGACAAAAAATGCAAGAAATGCGATTTTTATTATGTTGACTCGCTTTGTCATGGTTAAATTGAAACTCCCTTCTTGCTTTGATAAAAATATATACATAAATTATACATAAATTATAATTCAATTAACACAAAAAATCAATTGTTTTTAATATAATTAGGCGATAATTGTAAAAAAATTATAAAATCGCCCCCGCACATGTCAACTAAATACATATGCGAGGGGGGGCGTTAAATGTCAGGAGGTTAACTTTCACAGGATTCGCAGTTTTCTTCATCGCAGTTCATTCGACCGCAAAACATCATTATAAATCCGAGCAGTGTCAGCAGACTGCTCACCCATATTGCGGCTGTTCCGAATTTTTTTACACACATATTTCCGAATATTGCGCCTATCATAAAGATGAATATCGTGCCGTAATAGAGCAAAATCTTTTTTCGATCCTCGGGCTTGCGGCTGTGATAATAATCAACGATCGCCTGAGTGCCCGTGCGGAGATTGCCGATGCACATGGTCGTGGCGATCTGACAGCCGTGTATCTTGCGGAAGCTCTGCACCTGTATACCGCATGAGAATGAAACTAAGCTGTTGGCGATGAGGTTGAATTCGAGCGGGATGAATCCCACCGCGAACAGAATGAGACATTCCACGATGATAGTGAGCTGTCGCCAGTGGATAGCGGTTATGTTTTTGAAGCGGTTTCTGATGACTTCGGAAAAAATTATGCCCGATGCGAATGCGAGAATGGGGAGCAGGTAGCGGGGTATCATCGAAAACTGTCCCTCGGCGACGCTTATACCGAGCAGTATTACGTTGCCGGTCTGGGCATTGGCAAAGACCTCACCACGCAGGATGTAGGTGTAAGCATCCATAAACCCGCCTGATAGCGCGAGGATCGTGCCCAGCCGCCTTGAGTCGGAAACCTGCCCGTTGATTTTTAAGTTCTTCATATGTAATGCAGCCTCCGAATTTTAAGACGCGGTGTTGTATTGGTATCTGATGGCGTAATAAACAGCCTTCTGCACGATTTTATCGGTGAACTGTGTGCCGATGTCGCCGTCATCTGGGGTGATAGTCTGCTGTTCAAGGATGGCGTTTATCACCTTGTTGGCGCGAGAGGGATTTATTCCCGCATAATCTGTGAGGACTATCGAGGTGTACATTCCGCTCTCTATGGTGACTTCGACATCCGCCGACATATGGCCCGACTGATAAGAGCCGCTGTATGTATCGTCGCTGAGTATACTTATGTCGATGTCCTCCACGATGACTTCCTGCTCCACCAGATTTTCATTCATTCTGTATATTATTTTCGGAATCAGCAGCGCCGCCGCGATAATCGAAACCGCAGCTATGGCGGCGATGACTTTGATTTTCTTTTTATTCATGCAAATTACCTCGCAGTCTGTAAAAATTTATACAAGTAATTATAACACATGCATCGCCGTGACACAAACAAAAAAGCAACTCTTCACAAAAAATTTTAGCTCCCACCACCGTAAAGGCTTGGGAGCTAAAATTTTAAGAGGGATTACGCTGCACACCTTTTCGGGATCGTAATGCTGCCGGGATCGTAAACAGCATTAAAACGGTGAAGCAGCTTTTAATGAAAAAAAGAAAATGAAAAAAAGGAGATGACGTGTTGAATATATATCAATGTCGAATATGCCATAAGGCACAGCGACAGGAATAAACATGCGGTTAGTGGTGACATGTTTGCTTTTGCAGACTTTCCTGTGAAAATTATTGCGTTAACTACCGCACGAGGAATGTAACGGAATTAAATTCCGATTACTCCTCGATAACTTTGTAAAGCTTATACTTTACGAGGATCTCTTCGTCCTTGATGTTTTCGCAGAGAAGAGTTGCGTTGGCGATGATGCCGCCCTCGATGAGCTTGTTAAGACCTACGAGCTGGCAAAGCTTGCTCTTGAGGTTGAGCTTGTCGCCTTCCTCAGTTACCAGATAAATGTTGCCCTGGCATTTGTCAATAATTGTAAGGAATTCATTGACATCTACATTGCTAAGTGACCATACTGTACTCATAATAAAATCATCCTTTCAAAATACTTGATTGCTGAATTTTAAAAGCGGATTACAGGCAGTCTGCGGGACTTGCAATTTATTATCATCAATTGCGCCCTTCGCAATCACCACTGTTATTATAACATATTTCTCGTCAATGTCAACAACTTTTTATTCTGAATTTGTAAGTTCAGACAAATTTAGGTATGATTTGGTAGAATATACAACACGAATTATGTTTATATTGCACCACAATTTTCAACTTTCCCTCTTAAACAAGCGAAAAAACATGTTCCGAGTTGTACTTAATTTCTAAAAAAAGAAAGGCGGTACAGGCGAGTTTGTGCAATAAAGCGTTTTTTAAAAAACAAATTTTTACATCCCGATTTCTTAAAAAATGCAAATTCTTCAAGATTTCATCGCTGAACTCTTGAATAGAAACAAAATTTGTGATATTCTTTAAACATGCCATTGAAAAGCAAGCTGCCGACTGACATTCAACACGCATCACACTTTTCATATATTATAATATAAAAATTCCAAATAGTACATACTTTTTTTGTATTTCGTGAGTAATTTTTTATGTTATCTTGATATTTGAAGTAAAAGTGTAGCGTGATAACTCAAACGGCGCAGCTTTACAAACCACACCTTGTATTTTTGCGGGGAGTGTTATAAAAATCAAATCATTGAAAGGACAGAATGACATGAAAAAAATAAAAAAATTTTTAAAAATCAATTTGAGCTATATGGCATGCTTCTTCATAAGCATCATTATATTGATAGGTATGGTCCTTTATGTGGCATTGCCGTGGCTGGTTGATTTTTACATCGAGAATACCGCCGTTGAAATTTCAGCGTCCACACACAGGGTCATGATCTCCATGCTGTATTCCATAGGCGTGCCTATCCTTATAATGCTGGTGCTGGCGTGGCTGCTGACCATGAACATCAGCCGCGGCAAATCGTTTGTGACCAGAAACGTCACTTATCTGAGAGCTATCAGCGGATGCAGCGTGGCAATAGCGATAATGGTGCAGTTTTTCTCGACCTTCCTCTCGTCATTCTTCCCGCTCATCATCACGGTGATATTCCTGCTGCTGGCGCTGCTGACGGCGGTGTTTGCAAATCTTTTCCAGACCGCTATCAAATATAAAGAAGAAAACGACCTGACAGTTTAAGTAAGGAGGACACTCATTTGCCTATCATTGTTAACCTGGATGTAGTTATGGCCAAAAGAAAGATCGGAGCCTCGGAGCTGGCTTCGCGCGTTGGCATAACTCTGTCCAATCTTTCGATATTAAAAAACAACAGGGCAAAGGCCATCCGATTTTCCACACTGCTTGCCATCTGCAAGGAGCTTGACTGTCAGCCCGGCGATATTTTGGAATATGTCCCCGGGGATGAAGATGATGAAATTGATGATGATTGACCTGTAACAGCACAAATTAAAGGAGTTTATATTTATGACATTTTCACCTTATTACATTATAATAGCAATCGGATGCTTTGCCTGCGCGGTGCTCATGTTCACCAAACTTCGCAAGGCAACGCCTGTGAGCATTCCCGCCGGCATA
>JBGUUF010000418.1:0-1099 GCA_045133435.1 Acutalibacteraceae bacterium | reverse complement strand
AAGTCACACCAGTCTATGATGCAGTCGTCCTCCCTGCCAAGCAGACCAAAGCACTTCGGGCGACCGTATATAACTATTGCCACAAGGGTGGCGGTGGTGGTATCTACCTCGACATCGCTGACAAAGCCAAGCCGCGTACCGTCCTTTATGTTCACCACGTCTTTGTTTCTCATATCAACTATACGACAATTCATATCGAAACCTTCCTTTCGTATTTATTCGATTTTTTATACAATTATATTAATTTCGCGATTTGATTATGATAAAAAAACAAGCTGTCGGCAAAATAATTGTCGAATTTTGTCTGACCGGCATGTCAGAGAAGTTATTAACGTATAAATTCTTATGTACATTTCATAAATTTTTATTTTTTAGGTTGATATTTGTACTTGTTTTTTTTATAATATATTAGATAGTCAATCAATAATTTTTTTTGGAGATGATATTTTTGTCTAACCTCACAATGTCAAAATATAAGGACGATATTATAAAAAGCCTGAGCGAACTGGTCGCTATCGAATCGGTCGCAAGCACTGACGGCTGCACGGAGGAATATCCGTTCGGTCGCAAATCCGCTGAAGCTATTGAATTTATGATGTCGCTCGCAGGAAAAATGGGCTTCAAGACATCAAACTGCGGAAATTACGCCTGCCATGCTCAGCTCGGCGAGGGTGCAGATGACGATTATGCCGCCGTGCTCACCCATGTTGACGTTGTTCCTCTCGGAAGCGGCTGGGATACGGACCCGCTCGTACTGACCGAAAAGGACGGATACCTCTACGGTCGCGGCGTTGCGGATGACAAGGGTGCGGCTATTGTCTCGCTCTACTGTCTCAAGGCCATGCAGGACAACGGTGTGGAGCTCAAGCGCCCCGTCAGATGCATATTCGGTGGCGGTGAAGAAATCGGCATGGGCGACATGGAGCATTATTTTGCCGAGCACAGCCTGCCTACATTTGCATTTACACCCGACGCAGATTATCCTATGTGCAACTGCGAAAAGGGTATTCTTCATCTGAAATTCTCCGCGACGGCCGACAAATCTCTCATCGCTCTTAAAGGCGGCTCGGCTATCAACTGCGTTGCTGACAACTGCACG
>JBGUUF010000417.1:0-2152 GCA_045133435.1 Acutalibacteraceae bacterium | reverse complement strand
GATGAGCCAGGCACTTCGCAAACTCACCAGCGCGATCGGCAAATCCAACTGCATCGCGATCTTTATCAACCAGCTCCGTGAAAAGGTCGGCGTGGTTTACGGCAACCCCGAAGTCACCCCCGGCGGTCGCGCACTTAAATTCTACAGCTCGGTGCGAATCGAGGTTCGCAAGGGCGAAGTTCTCAAATCCGGCTCCGACATCATCGGCGCGCGCACCAAAGTCAAGGTCGTTAAAAATAAGATAGCACCGCCCTTCCGCACCACAGAATTTGATATGATCTACGGCGAGGGCATCAGCCACAATGGCGAACTGCTGGATTTGGCGGTCGAACTTGGCATAGTCAAAAAGGGCGGCGCGTGGTTCTCCTACGGCGATATACGTTTGGGACAGGGTCGCGACAATGCAAAAATTTATTTTGCTGAACACCCCGAAATCGCCGAGGAAATCGAATCTCAGGTTCGCGCAAATGCCGACAAGCTGCTCAAACCCAAGAAAACCAAAGCCGCCGCAAAGAAAAAGGGCGATGCGGCTGACGATTCAGCCGAGGTCGATACCTCCGCAGAATCCGATGAGGTAGCCGAAACCTCCATTGATGATGAAATTCCGATCCCCGACGAATTTCTCGACGAGGTAGAAGCCTCCAAGCCGAAGAAAAATATAGACATCTCGGTGGACTGATCTTATGCTGATAACCGAAATCAGGCGGCAGAAGGGGCATCTGGTGGGGCTTTACTGCTATGACGAGCTTATCATGTCGATAGACTCCGAGATGGCCGCCGAATTAAATCTTCAGCCGATGCAGGATTATTCCGTGAGCTATCTGAAAGAGTTGCTGGAGCAGTCCGAGTTGCGCCGCGCCAAATCCAAGGCGCTTTACCTGCTGGAATTCCGCGATTATTCCGCCCGCGACCTTGAGCAAAAGCTGAAAAAGGACTTCGCGACCGAAATCTGCCGCGAAGCCGTGGAATTTATGATCGAGATAGGCGCGATAGACGATGCGCGGTATGCCGCGACACTAGTGCGTCATCTGGCGCAGTTCAAGCACTACGGGCGGCACAGGATTCGTCAGGAGCTGTCGCTCAAGGGTGTTGACCGCGATATAATCGACGAAGTGCTGGACGAGGCGGAATTGGATGAACCAGCCATGATTCTGGAACTGCTCAACGGCAAATTTTCACGCGATTTGTCCGACCAAAAGGGCATCAACCGCACGATCGCCTCACTAACCCGCTACGGATACAGCTACGGCGACATCAAATCGGCGTTGCGCGAGTACATCGACAGTTTAGACGATGATTCGGACTTCGACTGACCGCTGAAATTGAATACACATTAAAACAATCGCTCTGTTTTTTCACGGGGCGATTGTTTTTTGCAATATTTTTCATTTATTTGAAAATTCCTCTTGACATATGAATGCATGTTCATATATAATATTAGTGCAATCACATGAACATATATTCATATAAAGGAGATTTACCTATGCTTTTCAAAATTTTAACCCTGTCCGCCCTCGCAATATTTTATTCCGTCTACCTCGGAAAAATGATTGCCCAGTCTCGCCGCGGAATACAAACCGACCAACTCGCCAAAGGCAACAAACCGAAGCGTGTATTTTTCACTGAATTATCCGCGAAGATCTTCGCCTATGCTGCAATAGCCGCTCAAATTATGAGTGTGCTATTCACATCATCAACATCCAATATCTTCGTGCAATGTTTTGCATTGATATTATTTGTGTCGGCAATCGCGGTATTTTCATCGGCTGTATACACCATGCACGATAGCTGGCGCGCAGGTCTGCCCGAAAAGAAAACCTCTCTAGTCACAAGCGGAATTTATTCATGGAGCCGCAATCCCGCGTTTTTAGGCTTTGATTTGCTGAATATCGGAGTTCTGCTCATGTTCTTCAACCTTCCGCTGATGTTCATTTCGCTCGGCTCGATGATTTCATATCACATGCAGATATTGCAGGAGGAGAAGTATCTGACAGCCACATTCGGCGAGGAATACACGCAGTACAAGCACAAAGTCAGACGCTATTTCGGGCGCAGATAAAGTATCATAAAGAAACGGAGTAGATATAAATGAGCAGCTTAGTTGAATACAAATTTTTGTCAAAGATTTACAGCTTGTTGGATGCGGTGTACT
>JBGUUF010000416.1:0-14393 GCA_045133435.1 Acutalibacteraceae bacterium | reverse complement strand
AATATAAAAAATATTTTAAAATTACACAAAAATATATATAAAAAACGCCCGATGTATGATATAATAAATCAATAAGCGTTTTGCGGTCATTTGATTGTCTGCAATCTGTAACTAAAATTTAAGGAGCAATTAACGAATTATGTCTGTAAGAGTTGGAATGGTTAGTCTCGGATGTCCCAAAAATCAGGTTGACGCCGAGTTGATGCTCGGCTGTCTTGCCGATGCGGGATATAAGCTGGTCGAGGACGCGGCGATGGCGGATGTCGCCATTGTGAATACCTGCGGCTTCATTGAGAGCGCGAAGGCGGAGGCTATCGAGGAGATATTGGAGCTTGCCACCCTCAAAAAAGAGGGCAGGATAAAGAAGCTCATCGTCACCGGCTGTATGGCTGAGCGTTACCGCGACGATATTCTTGAGGAAATTCCCGAGGTCGATGCGGTAGTAGGTATCGGCGCAAATCATAAAATTGCCGAGGTCGTGGAGCGTTCGCTCACTGAGGAAAGCTTCGGTCTTTACGGCGAGAAGGAGGATCTGGTGCTGTGCGGCAGGAGAGTTCAGACCACACTGCCCTACTACTCATACCTTAAAATCGCCGAGGGCTGCAACAATAAATGTTCCTACTGCGCTATCCCGCTGATACGCGGCAAATTCCGCTCCCGCCCGATGGAGGAGCTTGTGGAAGAAACCGAAAAGCTCGCAAAATGGGGCGTTAAGGAACTCACCGTGGTTGCACAGGATACCACTGAATACGGCTCGGATCTCTACGGTAAGAGAATGCTGCCCGAGCTGCTCAACAAGCTCTGCGAGGTCGAGGGTATCGAGTGGATCCGCGTGCTCTACTGCTATCCCGAAAAAATTACCGATGAGCTTCTGGAGGTCATGGCCAGTCAGCCGAAAATCTGCAAGTATCTCGACATGCCGATACAGCACGTCAGCAAGAAGATACTCCGTGCGATGCACCGCCCCGGCGACCGCGAATCCTTGACCGCATTGATAAAGCATATCCGCGAAAAAGTGCCGGGCATAACCCTGCGTACCACCCTGCTCACCGCATTCCCGGGCGAGACACAGGAGGATTTCGAGGAGCTTGTCAGCTTCGTGCGCGAAGTTAAGTTCGAGCGTCTTGGCTGCTTCATCTGGTCGGCGGAGGAGGACACTCCCGCCTATGACCTGCCCGACAGAGTGAGCGAGGAAATTGCCGCCGAGCGCGAGGAATCCATAATGGATGAACAGTCGCGCGTGACCGACGAATGGTGCGAGAGCATGGTTGGCAAAAAGCTCAAGGTGATCGTTGAGGGTTATGACCGATTGGCGGAATGCTGTTACGGACGTTCACAGGGCGAGGCTCCCGAAATCGACGGCAAGATTTTCTTCGACACCGACGGCAAAAAATTCACTATGGGCGAGTTTGCCACAGTCGAAATTACCGACTTCATGGGCTGTGACCTCGTAGGCAAAACCGTAGGTGAATAGAGAGAACACTGTGCTCGAAAATATAATAAAATGGCGGTGAACCCGCTTTACAACATTTACTATCTATTCACTATTATCTAGTATAAGTGGGGGCATGAAAATTGAATTTACCCAATAAACTTACAATGCTGAGAGTGCTGTTCATACCGTTTGTCATGCTGTTTATTCTGGTGGACGGTATACCGCACGGCTGGCTGTTCGGCGGAATATGCTTCGGACTGGCTTCGATCACGGATATGCTGGACGGCAGGATCGCCCGCAGCCGCAATCTCGTCACCGATTTCGGCAAGCTGATGGACCCGGTGGCGGATAAAATGCTGGTCATGTCTACGCTGGTATGCTTCGTCCAGAAGGGCATATGCGGCGCATGGGTCGTGGCGATAATCCTTTTCCGCGAATTTCTCGTGACCTCCGTTCGCATGGTGGCGGCGGAGAAGGGAATAGTTATTCCCGCAAATATCTGGGGCAAGATCAAGACTGTCACTCAGATGGTGTCTATTTCGGGCATCTTCTGCGGCTGTGCGGCGCTTGAATTTGCATTCATTCCGACTGTTGTGGGAAATCTGCTGATAACGGTATCAATGTTCGTGCTGTATGTGGCAGTAATTGCCACGATACTGTCCGGCGCGGTGTATGTGTACGATTCCAGAGATCTTTTTAAGGATGCATAATTTGTCAAAATGTGAAAATAATCTCGTTTCAAAAGATTTAGATTGAAAAATTTATGTGATTTACAATAAAAGTATTGCCTTTTGGATTATTATGTGAGAAAATAGATTCAGGCTCAACAGGGCGGAAGTGCCTTGAATTAAAAAATTAATACCGAGAGGGGTAACAAGATAATGGCAAAGAAAGATAAGAAGCCTTCTAAGCAGACTGAAAAGGCTGTGGAGGAAGTAAAGGAAATTGAAGTGACCGAGGTCCCCGAGGTTGCAGAGACACCCGAAGTTACCGAAGTAACAGACGAGACGGCTGTCGAACTGGTTGAGGATACCGAAGCCGCCGAGGTCGCAGAAGAATCCGAAGAAGTTGCCGAGGTCGCAGAAGAATCCGAAGAAGCCGCCGAGGTCGCAGAGGAATCCGAAGAAGCCGCCGAGGTCGCAGAAGAATCCGAAGAAACCGCCGAGGTCGCAGAAGAATCCGAAGAAACCGCCGAGGTCGCAGAAGAATCCGAGGAAGTTGCCGAGGACGAAGAGGAATCCGAGGAAGCTGACGAGGATGAAGAGGACGAATTCGACTTCGTTGACGACGACACTCCCATTGATGAAATTCATTTTGAAAATGAAGAAGACAGCGAGGATGTCGTTGACCTCTTTGAAGAAGCCGCCGCGGCAGAAGCCGATACAGACGACGAGGAAGACGAGGTTGAAGAGGGATCCGAAATCGAGACAGTTGACCCCGACGATTACCTTGATTATGATGAAGATGAAGACAAAGTTAAGCCCAAGCGCCCCAAAAAGATAGTATCCGGCAAGACTGCCGTTGTTACCATGCTCTTTACATTCTTGGCTATGATCGGCATAACCACAGGCATCTTCGCATTTTTGACATATTATCAGAAGCCGATGGAGCTTTCGCTCGTGTCCTACACCGACAGATTTAACGAGTGCGATGCAAATTCATTCGCTTACGGTTCACTGCTCGGACTGGGCAATGTATCTTACAGCGATGCCGAAATGACATTCTCCAAGGCAGACATAAATGCACTCAAAAAGGGCGAGACTGTCACAAAGTTCGACGGCTTGGCAAACATAACTGCTGACGTGAGCTTCGGCAAGATAGTATCCCTTGATTTTACATTCAGTGAAGACCTCAATAATGCAGGTCAATACATGATGATCGCGGGCAATGTCATGTCCGGTCTGACTGACGGCGTTATCAGCAGCGACTACGGATTTATGTTCGCTTACTCGGTAATCAGCTACGCTATTGCTGTGGATGGTCAGGAAAATATGTACTGCTATCAGCTTGACGACATGAAGATCTATGTTGACTATACAGATGTGGCAACTCAGGAAGATTTCTCCAAGATCAAGATCCACGTCGAGAGTGCAGACCCTCATTACATCGACTGGTCAGGCGTAGATCTGTCATGGCTCCCGTGGAATAAGAAGGATGTTTCCGATTCCGACGTTTCCGGCACAGATGCATAATTGACCGAGCATCGGTTTTATAATTTAGGGTGCGTTGAGCGGTAGTGTCAACACGCCTTGATCAAGCCCTGTATGAATTCGCGGCTCTAAGCGGATAATACAGGGCTTGAATTTTGAGAAAGGGGTTTTATGATATGCCCGAGACAGTACAAAAAACACAGGAAATTCAGCCGCCGCAGAAAAAGCGCATCGTTATTATCGACACACTGCGCGGACTTGCGCTGATATATATGGTGTTTTTCCATTTCATTTATGACATGGCGTTTCTCATCGAGAGCGAATGGGGAATGGCCGCGTATGAGTTTAATTTAAAAATCGTGATATTCGACACCGCATCGTTCATCCTGCTGGCGGGTGTGTCCAGTGCATTCAGCCGCAGTAATTCCAAGCGCGGCGGCAAACTGCTTGCCATAGGCGTAGTATTTTCGCTGGTGACGGCGTTTGTGTTCCCCGGCTACTCGATCTACTTCGGCATACTGCAATTGCTCGGCATGTCGATGGTGCTGTACGGCGCATTTGAGGACAAACTCCGCAAGCTCCCCGCCATCCCCATGATAATTGCGTGCGGATTGATATTCGCGATAACATACAACATTCAGCTGGGATTTATCGGAATCAAAGGGCTGTTTGAGTTGCCCTTGCCCGAAGCGCTGACCGGCAATAATCTGCTGTATCCCTACGGAATACTGAGCGGCGGCTTTGCGTCGGTGGATTATGAACCGCTGCTGCCGTGGTTTTTCCTGTATTTCGGCGGCACATACATCGGCGGCTTGATAGTGAAGTACCGCGACAAGCTGCCGAAATTATGCTATGCAAACCCGCTGCCGCCCATAAGCTTCCTCGGACGGCACTCGCTGCTGATATACGTCCTCCATCAGCCGATAATTCTGGTTGTGGTGTATGCAATACAATTCATAATGCAAAGTTTATAATTAGATGAAATCACGAAGTGGGGGATGTGTTTGAAAATCGCAAATGATCTATATTCTATAGAAATAAACGGGAGCGATCACACTCTTGAATCCACCGACAATAAGCCTTGTGATGTGATTTTTAACCCCTTTGAATTCAGCCGCAGGGATCATTGCAGTTCGACCGAAATTATCATAGACAACTCCGTTGATGTGTGCAGATGTATGTTGATTTCCGAAAGAAATTACGCCGATAACAGCGGAATTCTCAAGGGCGATACCCTGCTGGTTCTTGCAGGAAAGCATGTGTTTAAAATCAGCCTTGACAAAATCTGCATAGAGCAAATAATTCCGATAGAGGCATGGTTTCCGATATATTACAGCTTGATGGAATATTCGGGTGGATATGTAGTTATTGGCGAGCTGAGTGTGATTCAATATGACGTTGATTTCAATAAAATCAGCGAATTTGAAACACGGGATGTTGTGATGTCATGGGATTTGTCGGGCGATACACTGTACATTAAAGATTTCAACGGTGAAGAATATACTTTTAATTTAAGTCTGTGTTCACACGGCGGACAAAATAATGTGATATAATATTTTTTAAGACTTACACAAAGGACGGAAAAGCAACATGAATTTTGCTCAGGCTCTTGCCGAAGAATTTAAAATCAAGCCGGAATACAGCGAGAATATACTCAAGCTGATAGATGACGGCAACACTATACCCTTTATCGCCCGTTACCGCAAGGAAATGCACGGCTCTATGGATGACCAGAAGCTGCGCGAGATCTCCGAGCGCTACGAATATCTGCAAAATCTCGATAAGCGCCGCGGCGAGGTGCGCACCTCTATCGAAAATCTCGGAAAAATGACCGACGAGCTTTCGACTGCGCTGGAAAATGCCGCGACACTCACAGAAATCGAGGACATCTATCGTCCCTACAAGCCCAAGCGCAAGACGCGCGCCTCTGTCGCACGCGAAAAGGGACTTGAACCCCTCGCCGAGGTGATATTCGCACAGGAGACAAAGGAATATCCCATCGACATGGCGGCGGCTTATGTCGATGCTGAGAAGGAAGTCAACACACCCGAAGAAGCTCTCCAAGGTGCGCTGGACATCATCGCCGAGGATATTTCCGACAATGCCGAGATTCGCAAGCGTCTGAGATACGTCGCATTTGCCAACGGCAGGATAGTCTCCAAGGCGGCTGACCCCGAAGCGCAGTCGGTTTATGAAAATTATTATGATTATTCCGAGCCGATGACCAAGGCGGCGGGATATAAGATACTCGCCCTTGACCGTGGCGAGCGCGAGAAATTCCTCAAGGTGTCGATAGATTTCGACCGCGTGAAGGGCATCGGCATCATCACAAACGCCGTGCTCAAGGGCGATTCCCCCTGCACCGACGCTGTGCGCACTGCCGCCGAGGATGCATATGACCGCCTTATTTTCCCGTCTATCCAGAACGAACTGCGCGGTGAGCTGACCGACAGTGCGGTCGAGAACGCGATAAAGGTGTTCTCTGAAAATCTCCACCAGCTTCTTATGCAGCCGCCTGTCAAGGGTAAGGTGGCTATGGGACTTGACCCCGGATACCGCATGGGCTGCAAGGTCGCAGTAGTTGACGCGACAGGCCGCCTGCTCAATACAACGGTCATTTACCCCGTGCCGCCCTTCAATAAGGTTGAGGAAGCCAAGAAGATCGTCACGAAATTCATAAAGGCATACGGCGTGGAGATCATAGCGATAGGCAACGGCACGGCGGGCAAGGAAACTGAGATTTTCGCCGCCGACCTCATCCGCGAAGAAAAGCTGAATGTCGGCTATATGGTAGTCAGCGAAGCGGGCGCGTCGGTCTATTCCGCCAGCAAGCTCGCCGCCGAGGAATTCCCCGACTACGATGTAAACGTGCGCTCGGCTATCTCGATTGCCCGCAGATTACAGGATCCGCTTGCCGAGCTTGTTAAGATAGACCCCAAGGCGATAGGCGTGGGTCAGTATCAGCACGACATGCCGCAGAAGCGTTTGAGCGAGGCACTGGACGGCGTTGTGGAGGATTGCGTCAACTCGGTCGGCGTTGACCTCAATACAGCTTCCCCCGCGCTTCTCAGCAAGGTGGTGGGCATCTCCGCCGCCGTATCCAAAAATATTGTCGCCTACCGCGAGGCAAACGGCGAATTCAAGAGCCGCAAGGAGCTGCTCAAGGTGGCAAAGCTCGGTCCAAAGGCATTCGAGCAGTGCGCAGGCTTCATGCGCGTGGCTGAGAGCGCCAATCCTTTGGACGCGACAGCCGTTCACCCCGAGAGTTACACAGCCGCCGAAAATCTGCTTAAACTCTGTGGATTTACCACTGCCGACATCAAAAGCGGCAATCTCGGCAGACTCAAGGAAATGGTGGCGCGCTTCGGTTATGAAAAGGCCGCCGAGCAGCTTGGAATCGGCATTCCCACCCTCACCGACATTATCAATGAATTAATGCGCCCGGGACGTGACCCGCGTGACGAACTGCCCCAGCCGGTCCTTCGCACCGATGTCATGGACATCAAGGACCTCAAGGTCGGCATGGAACTTCAAGGCACGGTGCGCAACGTCATCGACTTCGGTGCATTCGTTGACATCGGCGTGCATCAGGACGGTCTGGTGCACATCTCGCAGATTTGCAAGCGCAGAATAAAGCATCCCTCCGAGGTGCTCAAGGTGGGCGATATAGTTAAGGTGTGGGTGCTGTCGATAGACTCCGCCAAGAATCGAATCGGTTTGACAATGAAAGGAGAACCCCCGAAGGAATGAAAAAATCCTTTAAAATAAAATTTGCCGCACTCATCGCAGCGTGGGCATGCTTGATTTGCCTGTGCGCCTGCGGTGAGGATGAAATGCCCAAGCGACTGGACGGTATGTATTCCTCTACAGGCTCGGAGGTCGTGAGCGATGATGCAAGTATTTCGTCACAGCAGGAGGAACAGACTTCTTCTGCTGTCGAAGCTGACGCGACGGAATATTCTGTGCCGCAGTTCAAGTCGGGCGATTACACCATGAGTTCGACTTCGACATACGAGCAGTATATTTATTCGGGCAAGAATATCGTGTCGCTTATCAAGACAAGTCAGACTTACACCTACAACATCAAGCTGACGGTAAACAAAAACGGCTCGATGAGCGCGGTTTATAAATTCACCCGCATACAAACGAGCTACGAAGGCTCGGACACCGATACTATGGACACCAACGACAAGTCGGGCAATACGGGAGAAAACACGCCGTATTACGACCTGATAGGACAGTCGTTCACAGTCAATGTCTCAAAGGACTACAAGCTGTCGGTGAGCGGCATTGATAAGATACACAAAAAGTTCCCCGACACCGCCGGCATCATAGATGATGATAATATGCTTGAAATTGCGGCAGATTTATTTTATAATATTGACGGCAAGCTGAAAATCGGCTCGTCGTGGAAGATGACGCAGAGCGGTATCACAAATACCTACAAGCTGAGCAGTGTCAACAAAAACAACCTGGTTATCGACATTATCGGCGGTAAGCTTACTGTGCCCGATGCATTCACCTCGGACAGCGGCTTTACCTATATCTACAAGGCGTGCAATTCCCTCAGCGGTACTTTGATGCTGAATAAATCAAACCGCATGATCCAGGAGCAGTCGTCATATCAGGACAACAACGGCACAATTGAATACAGCGGAGCGGCTTACAGCTTTACCGAGTCGGTCTCGTCTGTGTGCAATATATCAAAAAATGCTAAATAAAAAACAGGAGGCATAACAATGAGCGAAAACAAGGAAATGGAAATGAACGAGCAGGAGGACATGGGCATAATCTACCTCACCGACGAGGAAGGCAAGGATTACCCGTTCCAGTTTATTGATGTTATCAGCTACGAGGAGCAGGATTATGCAATTCTCTTCCCCGCAGAGGAATCCGAGCTGGCTGACGAAGAGGACGGCGAGGTCGTAATTCTCAAGGTAACTCCGCACGAGGACGGCTCGGCTGATTTTGAGACCACAGACGACACCGCTGTGCTGGACGCTGTATTTAACATCTTCATGGAGAATTTACAGCAGGCATTTGCTATCAGCGATGAAGAAGTTGAGGCTCTCGGCGGCGACTGCCACTGCCACGATGACCATTGCTGTGACTGCGGCGACGAAAACTGCTGCCACTAAATTTAAAAAATTCATACCAATAACAAATCCCCCGCATTGCCGAACTTCAGCAGTGCGGTGGATTTGTTTGTAGATGTGTGATGATGATTTATATTATTTCATGTATTATCATATAAATACGTTATAATTTTAATTATAAATAATATAATCTAAATGCTGAGTTATCTCAGGCAGAAATTACTTCTGGAGACCTTCTGCAACTGCAACAGCGCAAGCAACAGTAGCACTGATTATAAAAATCACAGTGTAATGAGTTGTAATTACTTGCAATAAATATATATATGCAGTATAATCGAATTGGTTATTTATTGACTAGATGAAAGGAAGATTAATTTGAGCATAATCAACTTTGTATGCAGTGATGCCCAAAAAGAAGAGCTGAAATCAGGAGTATGGTATCTTATCAAGGAGCATTATCTTAGCACCGCTTTCCCCAACACCAATGTGAAATATGACAAAGAGGGAAAAGATGTTTATCGTGCACGTCTGGATGAACTGATGCGTGATGAGCTGTGCAGAATTGACGATACCGAAGACGGCATTGCGGTGGAGTTTGATTCTACCGAGGACGCAGGCTGTGCCATTGCCGAAAAGGTGTACGGCACAGACATGGGTTATTCCGATGAGGGACTTACCTATCTGTTGCCGCTGTTTAAGAATATTGCAGAAAAATTCGGCGATGTATGCTTTGAGGCAGATACCGAGTGTATGGATAAATGGGTAGAAGCGTATAACCACTATGGCTATGATGGAGTATTGCTGACTATTGACGGAGTTGACACAGCAAAATACGAACTTGTTATGGAGAATATGTTTTTAAGCCCCGAGGAAATAGCCGAAAAAACAAGTCTCCCTCTTGATGCTGTAATGGAGATTATCAGCAACAACTGATACTGATTTCAAATAGAAAAGTTACTACAAAAATCCGAGCGGAAGGCTACGATTTTTGCCGACGCAAAGGATTTTTGTTAGCTAATTTATTTGAAAAATAAATTCAAACAAAAGAGCTTCCGACTTTTACATCGGAAGCTCTTTAAATTATTAATATTAATTACAATATGATAAATTACTTCTGGAGACCTTCTGCAACTGCAACAGCGCAAGCAACAGTAGCACCGACCATGGGGTTGTTGCCCATGCCCATGAGACCCATCATTTCAACGTGAGCAGGAACAGAAGAAGAACCTGCAAACTGAGCGTCACCGTGCATTCTGCCCATAGAGTCTGTAAGACCGTAGGAAGCAGGACCTGCTGCGACGTTGTCGGGGTGAAGTGTACGGCCTGTGCCGCCGCCGGAAGCAACGGAGAAGTACTTCTTGTTGTTCTCGAGAGCCCACTTCTTGTAAGTGCCTGCAACGAGGTGCTGGAATCTTGTCGGGTTGGTGGAGTTACCTGTGATGGAAACGTCAACACCCTCAAGCTTCATGATAGCAACGCCTTCGAGAACGTCGTTTGCGCCGTAGCAGCGAACCTTTGCTCTCTCGCCGTCGGAATAAGCCTTCTCGTTGACGATCTTCAGATCGCCTGTGAAGAAGTCATACTCTGTCTGGACATATGTGAAACCGTTGATTCTGGAGATGATATATGCAGCATCCTTGCCGAGACCGTTGAGGATAACTCTCAGCGGCTCCTTGCGGGCACGGTTAGCTGTTCTGGCGATACCGATAGCACCTTCAGCAGCAGCAAAGGACTCGTGACCTGCGAGGAATGCAAAGCACTTTGTGTTTTCGCTCAGGAGCATTGCGCCGAGATTACCGTGGCCGAGACCAACGTTTCTCTGCTCTGCAACAGAGCCGGGGATGCAGAATGCTTCAAGACCGATACCGATAGCGGCAGCAGCGTCAGCAGCATTAGCAACATTCTTCTTGATAGCAACAGCGCAGCCGAGTGTGTATGCCCATGTTGCGTTTTCAAAAGCGATAGGCTGAACGCCCTTAACGATAGCGTCAACGTCTACGCCCTTGGAGAGACAAAGATCGCGAGCGTCTTCGAGGCTGGCAATGCCGTACTCTGCGAGACATTTCTCGATCTTGGCCATTCTTCTTTCTTTGCCTTCAAACTTTACATCATTAGCCATAGTTATATTCTCCTCCTCTCTTATTCTTCTCTCGGATCGATATACTTAGCAGCATTGTCGAACTGACCGTACTGACCGATGTTCTTCTTGTATGCTTCGTTGGGCTCCATGCCGTGACGAATATCCTCGAGCATCTTGCCGAGCTTTACAAACTGATAGCCTGTAACTTCGTTATCGCTGTTGAGAGCGAGCTTGAGAACATAGCCTTCAGCCATTTCCATGTAACGAACGCCCTTAGCAGCAGTAGAGTACATTGTACCGACCTGTGAACGGAGACCCTTACCGAGATCTTCAAGACCGGCGCCGATCGGCAGACCGTCTTCGGAGAAGGCTGTCTGTGAGCGGCCGTATACGATCTGGAGGAAGAGCTCTCTCATAGCTACGTTGATAGCGTCGCAGACGAGGTCTGTGTTGAGAGCTTCGAGAATTGTCTTGCCGGGGAGGATCTCAGCAGCCATAGCTGCGGAATGAGTCATACCGGAGCAACCGATCGTTTCGACGAGAGCTTCCTGGATAATGCCCTCTTTTACGTTAAGTGTGAGCTTGCAGGTACCCTGCTGAGGGGCACACCAGCCTACACCGTGTGTGAGACCGCTAATGTCCTTGATTTCGTATGCCTTGACCCATCTGCCCTCTTCGGGGATAGGAGCAGGACCGTGCTTAGGACCTTTAGCGACAGTGCACATTTGTTCCACTTCATGAGAATACATCATAATTGTGGGGACTCCTTTCGCTTTACGGTTAATAGAATGATACAAATTAATCAATAACTTGCCACCTACTATTATAACATAATCTTGTCCAATGGCAAGCATAATTTTCGATTATTTCTTTTAAATTTTTGTTATTTTTCGCAGTACGGACCAGATCATACAAAGAAGTTCATAATTCCTTCAAAAGAAAGCTATTAAAATCTAAAACTTCTTAGAGCCTGTTTAATTTACCAAGGCTCAACTTGTGAATGAATGGAAGATGGTAAAGAAACCAACTGAACATCAAACTTCAATGACGGTTCAACTTTGCTTGATGCATTATGAATTCTCATAGTTAATGCCCAGCCTTCATCACATACGATTTCAACTGTATTATCCGACCCGGGAACCATTCCCATATGAAAAAATCTACTTGGTAATTTTAGTTTTGCAACATCTACAATAGAACGATTACCATTAGCAGGTCTGTTGAGCGTTCCGGAGATATTTATTGCTTCGACTCTTGTTGTTCTGTGTCTGTCGTCTGTAATAACTTTGTAGAAATCATACCGTCCAAGCATATACTCAATAAGCCTACCAGGAACATCGGGATTATTGGCAGCAAGGTGTTGCATCTCGTTTAAGAATGCATCCAAAATCGGTATGTAGTACCGTTCCACCTTATTAGGAATATCATTCCATAAAGGTAAGGGCTTCCCATTTTTAACTGCTATTGTTCTCATATCTTTTAGTTCATTAAAAATAGGAACAACGGTGTCAAAGTAACGCTGAGAGCAGGAAATGCCAAGCCATTCAGCACCAAAATCAATAGTTGCAGACAATCTGCTGTGTTTTACCGCATGGTGATTATGTTTACAAGAAATACCGATTTTCCAACCGTTAGCTCCACGAATACAGACAACGTCTCTCACATCTCCGGCAATACCTTGAGCATCTGTTTGAAAGATAAGTGACAATGCCCCTGTACCATACTCAAGCTGCGGTTCGAGACGAAGGATAACCCTTACCGCTGCATTTGCTGCCTGCACCAGTTTATCAGATAAACCTTCTCTTTCTGCTTTGTCAAAAGCTGCTTGAGCGGTTTTATATGCATCTGAAGCTAGAATTGTAATCATTCCATCTGTTCGACCGGAAAGACGATCTTTCAATGCCATAAGGCAGGCATATTCATAGGCCTTGCCGTATTCGGTGTTTGTTAGAGCCATACGCTTACCGTCCTTTATTTTTCTGCTTGTTCCAAATACGGTCTGATGTAATTTGCTACATATTCAGCCAATGTTACAGGAACAGCATTACCTATTTGTTTATAAATACTGGTCAAATCTCCACAAAACTCTAAGTCAGTAGGAAAGGTTTGAATAGCAGCTGCTTCTCGCCAGCTTAATCGCCGTGTAATGCCATTTTCTCCGAATTTCCAAAGGTCTTTATCAACCTTTTCCATATCAGGAGAACCAGGCCACAATGTGACTTGCTTTGCCATTGCGGGAACAGTATAAGATACATCATCCCAGTTCCTTTTTCTGTTACGTGACATATATCTGGATGAATAGGGGGCATTGCAGATCTCATCAGGCTTTGCCTCGGGCATACTTCCGATTGCTTCTCGGAGCGTCATTGTTTTTCCGTTTGAATTAGGTAGCTCAAATCCTTGCACATGTAAGTCTTTTCTAAAGCCTATAATGATAACTCTTTCTCTATCTTGTGGAACACCGAAATTCTTAGCATTAACTAATTTGTAGTACACATTATAACCACATTCAGCAAAATCGGCAATAATAGCATCGATAATTTGCCCGTTTCCCATTGTCAGAAGACCTTTGACGTTTTCACCTATGAATGCTTTTGGTTTGTTCTGTCTAACCAATTTTACATAGTGCTTATATAACACATTTCTTGAATCATCAATTTTTCTTGGTCCACTTAAACTAAAGCCTTGACAAGGGAAACCTCCTAACATTACATCAGAAACAGGTATAGTCGAGTAATCCACTTTTGAAATATCTTCGCAGACCACATTCGCCTTACTCCAGTTCCGATGAGTTTTACAGGCATCTTTATCAAAGTCATTTGCCCAAATTGTTTTGTATCCTGCACGGTCAAAGCCTAAATCAAGACCTCCGGCACCACAAAACAAGCTAACTGCCGTAAATTCTCTCATCTTGTACCTCCGTAAGTATTAAATTATTCGAGTATGAATGCTCATTAAATATTATAGTATCAGGTATGGATTATTTCAAGATAATAAATTACAAAACTGAAAGAGTGCATAGAACGAATATATTGCATTTTAGGTTGTTCTATCCTCAGCTTATCTGTAAATTTGCCATAAAACACCGCACCCAACACATCATAAAATAATGCGGGGTGCGGTGATATTCATTGTATTCGCGGCTGAATGCCGAAAAAATTTACATTTTGGAACCCTTTGCTCCCTTTGCTCCGAAGCCTGTGGCAGAGGAGAGGATGTTTGTGTCAAAGGAGAAGGTGATGTCATCGACCTGACGCTGACGCTTGAGGGCGAGGGCGATCATCTTGTCGAGCAGCTCGGTGTACTTAACGCCAACAGGCTCCCACAGATAGAATGAGAGCGAGCCGGGGATAGAGTTTATCTCGTTGAGCCAGAACTCGTTGGTCTTGGTGTCCATAAGGAAGTCGATACGCACCACACCGTTGCAGTCGAGATACTTGAATGCATCTACGGCGCACTTTTGGATCTTTGCCTTGACATCGGCGGGAATGTCGGCGGGGATCTTTCTCTTGAGACTTGCCATGCCCTTGCTGCCGCCGCCCTGCTTGGAGTTGTCGAGATACTTGTCGGAGTAGCTCAAAATTTTATCCGAAGCAACAGGCTCTTCGCACTCGGAGGCCTCTGCCGATTCG
>JBGUUF010000415.1:0-3949 GCA_045133435.1 Acutalibacteraceae bacterium | reverse complement strand
ATGAGGTGCAGATAAAAAAAGATGAAGTCCGCGAAAAAATCATTACGGAGGCAACCGAGGAGTTTTTCAAAAAGGGATATGAAAATGCGTCGATGAGGGTGATAGCTCAGAAGTCATATATGGCGGTGGGAAATATTTACCGCTACTTTGAGAATAAAGATGTGCTGCTCGAAGCCATACTTTTGCCGGTCATTGAGGATTTGGAGGCGAAGCTCGCAAAGCACGAGGAGGAGGAGCGGGAGCGTCCTATGACTAAGCAGGAAGCGTTGGCGTTCATTGAGAATATGGAGGAGAATATGGAGCACAGCGATTTGATGTGCCTGTTGGATAAGCGGGTGATAATCCTGTTTAAGCTGCAAAGCTCGAGCCTGATGGAGCGGAAGGAAAAGCTGCTGAGGACTTGTAAGGAGCATTTAAACGAGCACCTCAATGCAAGCGGTGATGAGAGGTATTCGGATATATTGATCAATATGTTCGTCGAGTGGGCGAAGAATATTCTGATCCAATATGACGATTTTGAGGAAGCGAAGGCAGAGTTTGTGAAGCTGTTTAAGACGTTCTGTTCAGGGATAATCGGACAGAAGGAGTAGTGTTAAAGATAAACTACGCAACATCGGGAATCCAAGGGGGCAAGCCCTCTTGGCGGGGTCGAGGGGCAGAGCCCATCGCGGGTGCAGGGCAGAGCCCTGCGAACTAAAGTGAAAATCAAACCCAAAATAGAAAGAAAATAGCGAAGCGTAGCTTCGCATAATAAAAACGAACAATGAAAAATCGGAGATTTTTCGAGTGACCGACACGCAATAAACCCCAATTTTTACAGTCTGATAAAAATATTATTTAATAAATAAAAAAATCTTAGGAGGAATAATTTATGTTTCTGGAATTAAACGCAATCGAAAAGTATTATGGTGAGGGCGACAGCCGCGTGCATGTATTGCAGGGTATCACGGCGGGAGTCGAAAAGGGTAAGATATGTGTAATGCTCGGCTCGTCGGGCTGCGGTAAATCCACGCTGCTCAATATCATCGGCGGCATCGAGAAGGCGGACGGCGGCAGTGTCAGCATCAACGGCGAGAAGCTTGCCGATATGAATGAAAAGAAGCTCTCGCTTTATCGCCGCAATCACCTCGGCTATGTTTTCCAGTTCTACAACCTCATCCCGAACCTCACTGTGCGCGAGAATATCGAGGTAGGCGCGTTCCTCGGCAAGAATACGCTGGATATTGACGACCTGCTCCACACGCTCGGTCTGTGGGAGCACAGACACAAGATTCCCAATCAGCTTTCGGGCGGTCAGCAGCAGCGCACATCTATCGGGCGCGCGATAGTCAAGAATCCCGACCTACTGCTCTGCGACGAGCCGACGGGTGCGCTGGATTACAAGACTTCCAAGGATATATTGCAGCTCATTGAGGATGTCAACAAGAAGTACGGCAACACAATTATCATTGTAACTCACAACGACGCTATCAAAAATATGGCTGATCAGGTCATCAAAATGCGCGACGGTCAGGTGCGCAAAAATTACATGAACGAAGAAAAGATCGCGGCCATTGATCTGGAATGGTAATTTTTAAGTAGATAGGACGGTTAGCATTATGACTAAGAGCAAAAAGGTAAAAAATCCGATGAGCAAACGCCTGCCCCGCGAATTAAAGCACGATTTTGGAAAATATGTCGTGATATTTCTGTTTATCGCGCTGACAATAGGCATTATCTCGGGATTTCTGGTGGCAAACGACAGTGTAAGAGCCGCCTACGACGAGAGCTTTGAGAAATACAACGTCGAGGACGGACACTTCACTCTCGCCATGCCCGCAAGCGACGAGCTTATTGAAAAACTGGAGGACGAGGACATCTCTGTGTATGAGCTTTTCTATTCCGACAAGGAGACTGAGGACGGCGACACCGTGCGCGTTTACAAAATCCGCGAGGATGTCAACCGCGCCGACCTCCTGAAAGGCAAGCTGCCCGAAACCTATCAGCAGATAGTTATCGACCGCCTGTTTGCCCAGAAAAACGGCTTGTCTATCGGTGACACTATCGAGTTGGACAGCAAGGTATACGCCATCAGCGGCTTGATCGCACTGTCGGATTACAATTCGCTTTTTAAAAACAACACCGACATGATGTTCGATTCAAATAATTTCTGCGTCGCAATGGTGATCGGCGAGGAATTTGAAGCTTATCAATATAGCAAGATCAAATATTGCTACGCATGGACCAACAACGACAAAAATCTCACCGATGATGAAATAAACGACAAAGCCGACGACATAACCGAAATACTCGCTGAAAATACGATAATCACCGATTTTGTCAAGCAGGCAGACAATCAGGCAATTATGTTTGCGGGCGAAGATATGGGTTCGGACAGATCCATGATGATATTCCTGCTGGTCGTTATCATGGTCATACTGGCATTTATTTTCGCCGTCACCACGAGCAATACAATCGAGCAGGAGGCGGCGGTCATCGGCACTCTCCGCGCATCGGGCTACACAAAGGGAGAGTTACTGCGTCATTACATGGCTCTGCCTGTTGTGGTGTCAATGGCGGCTGCGGCTGTGGGCAATGTCCTCGGCTACACGGTCTTTAAGGACTTCGTTGTGGATATGCTTTATGACAACTACTCGCTGACCTCATATCACACCTTGTGGAATCTCAACGCATTCCTTATGACCACGGTTACACCGCTCGTCATAATGCTGATAGTCAACGGCTTCATACTCATGCGCAAGCTGTCGCTCTCTCCGCTGAAATTCCTGCGCCGCGACCTCAGCCGCAAGGCAAAGAAAAAGGTCGTGAAGCTCCCGAATATCCCCTTCATTTCGCGCTTCCGCCTGAGAGTGATATTCCAGAACATGCCCTCCTACATCACACTGTTTGTGGGCATACTGCTGGCTAATGTCCTGTTGCTCTTCGGCATGATGATGATACCTCTGCTCGACAATTTCAAGGTGACGGTGCTCGACAGCAAGGTTGCAAATTATCAGTACATCCTCAAAACCACTGTGTCAACAAGCGACACCGACGCGGAGAAATACTGCGTCACCTCGCTCAACGACAAGCCCTCCGACGAGGAAATCACGATCTACGGCATATCTGAGGAAAGCGAATATCTGAGCAAGCTTGAACTTCCGAGCAAGGCAGACGAGGTCATAGCTTCGGAGGGTTATCTGGACAAATACGGATATTCGATTGGCGACACTGTGACTCTCAAGGACAAATACAGCGGTGATGAATACGAATTCAAGATTGCTGACAGCTACAATTATCCCGCCGCGCTGACGGTGTTTATGAGCGACGATAGCTTTAGGGAGGTATTCGACAAGGATGACGATTACTTCTCGGGATATTTCTCGGACAGAGAGCTGACCGACATTGACGATATGTATATAGCTTCGACTATTACCGAGCGCGACCTGCTCACTGTGGCAAATCAGCTTACCGACTCTTTCGGCTCGATGATGGGTCTGGTAAAGGTATTCTCGATAATGATGTATATGCTGATGGTTTATATGCTGTCCAAGCTGGTGCTGGAAAAGAATGCGGCGTCTATCTCGATGGTAAAGATACTCGGCTATAACAGCGGCGAGATAGGCAAGCTTTACATCACCTCGACCGCGTGGGTGGTTGTGATATCGCTGTTGATAAGCCTGCCCGCGTCGTATTATATAGTGGGATTGGTTTACCCGATGTTTATGATGAGAATGAGCGGCTGGCTGCCCTGTCATGTTGAGCCGATAATTTTCGCCCAAATGTTTGGTATAGGTTTGGTATCTTACTGGCTCATCAGCCTGCTGCATTATAGGAAGATAAATAAGATACCGATGGAAGAAGCGCTCAAGAATGTAGAATAACTAAAGTAGACAGTGCTATAATGGGTTACCAAAGGGGCAAGGCTCCTTTGGCAGGTCCAGGGCAGCGCCCTGGTGGGGGTACGGGG
>JBGUUF010000414.1:0-9161 GCA_045133435.1 Acutalibacteraceae bacterium | reverse complement strand
TGCCCCTCGACCCCGCCAAAGGAGCTAACAGCCATTCTTTGAATGGCTGTGTCCCCATTTGGAAACCCTTTGTAATGCTATTATCGGTACTCTCTGCGTTAAGACCCTGCGCTTTCGTATGCGTTAAGTCCTCTATGCCACACTATCAGACCTATTACAAACAGCACACAGCCTGCGACAACCGTTCCGCATATACTGAACAGCGGGTCGGTATGTCTCAGCAGATAGCTGGCGGGGTAAAATGCCGTGAATGCAAACGGAATGACATAGGTAATGCCGTTGCGGACTGCCTTGCTGTATATCTCAACAGGGTACTTAGCAAAATCGTTCATACCGTATATCATATTGATGATATGACCGCTCTGCTTAGTCCAAAATGCAATCGAAGCGAGAATTATCTTAATTGATGTGTAAATCAGCATGCCGAAAAGTATTGCGACAATAGCAAGCGGTATGTCATACCACACGAACTGCATATCAATGTGACCCACCGATGTGGCTATCAGCGCAATTCCCACAAGCAGCTCACCCAGCGAGTCCACCTGAAACTGCTCGACCGTCACATGCAGCAGCGGACTTATCGGGCGGGTGAGATACTTGTCAAATTCGCCCTTGCGGATGATATTGTAGCCGACGTTCCACAGATTGTCGCAGAACAGGTGGTCAAGTCCCTTAGGCAGCAGCGAAAATCCGTAGATAAACAGTATCTCATAATAATTCCAGCCCTTGAGATTGTCCACGCCCGTGAATATTATAGTGAGGAATGCGATATTCACCACCTGGTCGAGCAGAAAGGACACCGCACCCGTGATGAAGTCCACCTTGTATTCCATCAGCTTTTTCAAGTGCTGTGCCGCGAATATTCTGAACAGACGGAATGCCCGCCGCGTTTCTTTAAATATGTGCATTTTTACTACCTCCTTTTAGCCGCCTTGAACGGTGACGTGCTTCAGCGCAATCGACAAGATTATCTTTGAGATAAGCCAGAATACCACTACCCACGCAAACTGCAATGCCAGCCTCATGATGACTTCTTCGCCGGTGTACTTGCCCATGTAAATCATTACAGGCGTGTAGCTGAGTGAGGCGAAGGGCAGCCATTCCATGACCTCGCGCAGTGCATCGGGCATGAATGCCAGTGGGATCACCGAGCCGGAGAGGAAGCGCAGGATGCTGTCCTTGAGGATGTTGAAGCCCCAGAGATTCTTGAGGAAAAACGCCATAAAGCCAAAGCATACGTTCATATAAAACGAGAACATATAGCTCATCAGCACACTGAGCATGTAAAGTCCGAATGTGACTATGTTGAACATCACCTGACCGTAGGCGAAGTATTTGTATATCTCCACACCCGCCAGCATGGGAATGAATATCAGCGTAAAGGTCAGCGATTTTCCGCCTAATTCATTGAAAAGGAACGTCATGTCAAAGCTTACAGGCTTGATAAGACGCATGGCGATATTACCGTCGCGAACTTCCTCGCCGACTGCATACGAGCCGTCGCTGGAGGTAAGATAGCCGGTCAGATTGGTGACGAAAAGGAATACCACCATATCAGTCATCGTGAAGCCGTTGAAGCTGCCGCTTCCCGACGAATCAAACACCGCGCGCCAGACGTAATACATGACGAAACAGTACATAATATCGCCGATAAACCAAGCGATAAAGTTGGCGCGGTATGCCGTCGCGCTGTGAATACCTGCCCGCGTGAACGGCAGGTAGGTTTTTAGGAATTTTCTCATTTTTTGAAGTGCCTCCTTCTATAAAAAGGTTTATTAGAATATCTCTCCGTAAAACCAAATCTTTTGGCTGTAATTGTCCTCGTCATTGCGAACCTCTTCCAGATAACAGACTTCGTTTAAATCAGTCTTTGACCCCATAGATTCAGCCAATGACGGCGGATTTATTTTAGTCCATTTCTGGGATTCAATATCCGTTCGATTCCAAAAGGTGTTGTATTGGTGCTCATCGAAAAAAATAATTATCTGCGACCATGCGATATTCTCTTCATACACTGCCAGAAACACCTTGCAAAACGGCAGATCTTCGGGCTTGCCCGCGATTATCTCTTTTGTCTTGCTCAAAAGAGCCGCCATCAATTCCCTGCGGTCCTTGCCCTTTGGCTTGAAGAATAAATTCGCGTAGAGTTTTATATATTCATCCTCATAAAATGGCGGCATGGGAGTATAATCTGCCTTAATGGAGTTGATATATTTAAGCAAGCGTCTGCACTCGCGCCTGTATTCACGACACTTTTTTCTTATAATGAAGTAAGATTCCTTCTTTCTTTTACATTCTCGCTTGTATGCACGACGCTTTTTTATTTGAGCAATATAAGATTTCTTTATTTTTGTTTTAGCCACGATTAATTTTCACACTCCTTTTATATATCTCAAGCTGTATCTCTCTTGTCATCGCCCACACGTTGCAATTCTGATTTGCCAGCAGCACCAGTGTGATGTCCTCGGCGGGATAATACGAAAGCTTCGCGCTCACACCGTCGTTTGCACCGTCCTTGTATATGCAGAACGGCTCGTCAGAATCCGGCAGCATGAAGAATTCAAATGCATAGCCGTTTCTTTCGTAAAGACCGGGAATGCCATACCAATCTTCAGGGTGCGAAAATTCGCAGTGCGGGGTTAAAAATATCTCCGCAAACTCCTTGCCGAGCAGGACGTTGTCTTTTATGGCGGCGAGGAATTTGTTCAGATCCTCCGCTGTTGTGTATGCGCCGCCGTCGGGAGTGCCTTTGGGCGGGTAGCAGTAAATGTTCTTTTTATAGCCGATGATGTTGTCGTTCTCGTCGGCGATGCTGACGTAGCCCTCGGCGGTGTTTTCATTCACCCCGTCCATCGAGAAAAATCCCGAATCGCCCATGCCCGCTTTTTCAAAGACGTTCTGCACCACATAATCTCTGTAATTCATACCCGTAACCTTTTCGATTGCCAGACCGAGCAGAATATAAGCGCAATTGCAGTAGCGCACATTCGTTCCCGCCTTGAAATTCGGCTTTTTGTAAGCGAAATTTTTCAGAAAATCACGGCACTCGCGTATCGCGTAGTTCGGATATTCGGCAAACAGCGCGGAATAATCCTCGCCGTTTTCCTCATCAGCGTCGTCCGCAATGCCCGAGGTGTGATTCAGCAGATGTTCTATCGTGACATCTGCGGGAATCTCCGTGCCCGACAGGTCGATGATGTCGGTTATTTTATCGTCAAAATTCAGCCTGCCGCGCTCTATCAATTGAAGCACAGCCGCCGCCGTGAAAAGCTTGGTGACCGAAGCAGTGTCAAATCTCGTGTCTATCTCATTTGGCACCCTAAAGGCGCGATTTGCATAGCCGTATGCCTTGGCGAACACGGTTTCGCCCTTGACCTTGAGCATGCAGACGCCGCTGAAATTGTGGTTCAAATAATTCCGTTCGCACACTTCTTCTATAAATTCTCTCATAACAATTCCCTGCGTATTTCCTCTGAATTTTCTTTTAAATAATAATATTCTGTTTTGTCGGCTAAATCCAAATACTTTTCTAATTCAGTGGAGTGAATTATACGCAGTACATGAAGCACCATTATTTTCTGATATTCCTCGTCATAATCGTTGTTTTTATATTTATCTCTCCACCAAAAATCAATTGCGTATTTCTCAGCTTTATCGGGATAAATGTATGCCAATGACTCCAATGCAAGCCGTTGGGTGTACTCATCATCAACATTTAAAAACTCATATATTAATTGATGCAAGTTATCCTTACCTTTGTAATCTTTTAACCACTTTGCAAACTGCCATTTTGCATTTACATAATCTGTCGTCAATGATCTTCTGCAAAGCAAGGAAAACCACTCAGGACGATCTATCAATTTGCCTACAATACGCTCTGCTTCGTTATCTCTCGCTATTCCAAATAGAATATCATCAAGCATTAGCTTTGACGCTTGTTCACACGATGTATTTTCTATTATTTCAAATATAACGTCACACATTTCGTCAAATTCGTCGAAGCCGATTTCCCATTCGCCATTATCGTTTTTTTCGTTCCAACCGGGATGATCTTTATTTGCTCGGCACTTAAATTTCTTGACTTTTTTATGCAGATCTTTTTCGTAGTTAACAAGCATATTTTTACCTCTATTATAATTTGAAATGCTTTTCCAAAATCGCCAAGGTTTCGTCTATTGTCGAAGAACCATCCCTCACATGGACAAAAAATCCGCTTTCTGCAAATTCATTGTAATGAGTTTCGCTGTTTATTTCTGCAATGCAGGCTCTGAAATTCGCCATAGTCTTCTCGGGATTTTCGGCTTGATGAATCTGCTCCAGCAGGAATTGCTTTTCGGGATCGGCTCTTTCAAAAAATCGCTCCACCGACATGGATCGAGGATTCAGCATTATCGCCACATGGTCATGATCGGAGATCTCGCGGAGGACTTCGAGCGGTATGTTAGTATCGACGAATATCTTTTTGCCCGTCTGACTGAGGCGAATCAGCTCAACCAGCTCCAAGTCCGTGCCTTCGCGGGAACAGCCTTGAATCCACGCATCGTATTCTTTGGGCGAACGGTTGAGAAATTCCTGCCACCCCGACATCGTCTGAAAATAGCAGAGATTCGGCTGATGCTCCTTGTCAATGGTGTCAAACAGCTTTTCGCTGTAATTCTCCCCGCACATAATGCCATCATGTTTTTCGGCGAGCAATTTTATCATCGTGGATTTGCCCGCGTAAGCCGTGCCGTTAATGAAGTACACATTTTTAAATATGCTTCTCAAAATGTTGCTTTCAATTCCGATTTTCATAACGCCGTTCCTCTGCCGTCAATCAAAATACTTTGCCCAGTGGTGATACCCCGCCGTCTTTTTCATGCCCAAATTAAAATAGAATTCCATATCCGACAGCACTACCGCCTTGACTGCGCCGCGCTCGGCACATCGGTTTATCGCCTCGTAGATCGCGGCCTTCGCCAGACCCTTGCCGCGGTATTCGGGAATGGTGAACACAGGCTCGATGTACGCGATACGGTTGATCTCGTTGTACCAAATGCCGCAGTGTGAGGCGAATTCCCCGTCAGGTGCAACGGCGTAGACTTTCAGCGAATTGTCGTAATAATGAAACGGGCATGTGACCGAAGCCGGCTTGCCCAAATCCTCCGGCGCATCGCCCTCGTTCTCAAAACCCTTAAATATCGCCCAGCGCACCTTATCAATGTCGTTGGTTTCCTCGTAATCGGTCAGCGTAAAGCCGTCGGCAAGCTCGTATCTGAGCGGGTGATTTTTGTCGCACTCAAGTTCAAGTACCGTTTCTGTCCAGTCGTCAATTGCATATCCGCGCCGTTTCAAGAGGTCGATAAACTCCGCGTCCTCGTCGTTTGCGACTATCTTGAGCCAATCTCCCTTATCGGAATATTTCTGCGTTCTGAATGCCTGCTCCGCATAGTCCAGCATGGCTTCTCTCAGAAATCCGTGCTGTTCATCACAGAGCAGGTATATCGGCGGATATTCGGTATCCCCCAATACAAGCGCGACGACCTTGCCGTCCTGCTTCCAAATGCCGATTTTCGACAGCATATCCTTATCAAGATAGGGGTGTCCCATCATCCAATCAAGCCTGCCGATGTGCCAGTTTTGATTGAATGTATCGGGCGTATTGTTAATAAAAAATTCCGCGATCTCATCAAAATGCTCGTTGTACCTCTCGCGGCTTCCGTAGGTGATAAATTCTATGTCTTGCATATCGTTTACTCCTTTATTTGATAATCGTTCTACTCCTCGTCGTTCAGCAGCGAATAAAGGAAGGTATCCTTCCAAATCGGTTTATTATTGTCGTCCCGCCAGAAAAACACGTTCTTTTTCAAATGCCCCTCTCTCAAAAATCCCAGCTTTTCCAGCAATTCCCAGGAATTTCGATTTTCAGGGTCGCATTCCGCATAGATTCTGTGGACATTGTTCTGAAACGCCAATTTTATCAGCTTTTCGCAGCTTTCCTTTGCATATCCGTTTTTCCAATAATTCGAGTTAAAGACAAAACCGATTTCCAGTGTATCAAAATCCCTTTTGCCCAAATACACATTGCCGATCATTTTATGATTTGATTTCAGCTCGACCGCGATCATTTCGTCTGTCGAAATTCTCCACGCCAGATTATCCTTTGCCTCTTTCAAAGTCATCGGCTTGTACGGTTCAAAGGCGACGACCTCGGGGTCGGACAAATATTCAAATAAATCCTGCAAATCATCCTCGGTGTATCTTCTCAAAATTAATCTTTCGGTCTCTGCTATTATCTCTTTCTTCATAACAATACTCCGTAATTTATTCCGCAGAATATCTATATCTGCAAATTCTCTGCTCCTCGTCGTGGTACATGCCCATGCCTTCATATTCGAGCTTGAAGCCGCAGCGTTCCATCAGTTTGCGGGAGGCTGTATTCTCGGCAACGCATATTCCCAGTACCTCGCCAAGTCCGAATTTTTCCATCATCACAGGCAGGAAGGCTTGCAAGGCTTCGGCGGCATATCCCTTGCGGGTGAACTTTTCACCGACGTGATAGCCTATTTCCCACTTGCCGTCGTCAAGCGGAACAAGCTCCACATGACCGATATTCTCGCCACTCTCCTTGAGGATCATCGGATGCACCTGCGGCGCATCTGTATTGCCATAGTTGGCGGACAGATATTGTATCGTCTCCAGCGCATCCTGCTCAGTCTCGAATACCTCGTCGGGCTGGAATCTCCTGTTTGCATCGTCGAGCGACAGCAGATGCACAGCCATCGCCATGCTCTCGTCAAAATTTGTGATGATAAGTCGTTCGGTTTCGGTTAAAATATTCTCGTTATTCATAAGGTACTCCACTCCTTAAAATTACTCCATATCCTCGACACCGCTTTGATACAGGCGGCGGATTATCTCCTCAATGTCCGCGTCCTTGACGTTTATATCCTTGACATGCACCTTGCCGAGCGTGTAGTTCAGCATCTGCTCCACCGAGATCTTGTCGGTATTGAAGCCGACCGACACCATTGCGCCCTCGGAAGTCACAGTCAAGTCGCCCTCGCCCAGACCGTTTGCGGCGAATGTATTCGCGTAGTCGAGCAATCCGACCGATTGACTGTCAACCGCCTCGAAATTCAGCTCACGCATCTGACCGTACTTCTGCTTGAGATTATACAAGCTGCCGTCATACACCTTCTTGCCGTGGTCGATCATGACGATTCGCTTGCAGAGCGAGGAAATATCCTCAAGGTCGTGGGTGGTAAGAATTACGGTCGTGCCTTCCTCCTGATTGATTTTAGAGATAGCCTTGCGGATGTTGTCCTTTACAACTACGTCCAAGCCGATAGTCGGCTCATCCAGGAAGAGCACCTTCGGACTGTGCAGCAGGGATGCCGCGATGTCGGCTCTCATTCTCTGACCCAGCGACAGCGTGCGCACGGGCGATGTGATGAACGGATCAAGCTCCAGCACCTCGTTGAGGAATGCCATCTGCTTTTTGAACTGCGCGTCGTCGATTTCATATATCTCCTTAAGCACCGTGTAAGTCTCGGTCAGCGGCAGATCCCACCAAAGCTGCGTTCTCTGACCGAACACAACGCCTATCTCCTTGACATACTTCTTGCGGTTCTTCTGGGGATTCTGCCCGTTGATAACACAGCTTCCGCCCGTGGGGGTGAGAATGCCGGTCAACATCTTGATAACGGTAGATTTTCCCGCGCCGTTCGGTCCGATGAAGCCGAGTATTTCGCCCTTGTCAACGTGGAACGAAATGTCGTCCACAGCCTTGACTATCTCCTTCTGACTGTGAAAAAGCGACTTCACACTGCCGATAAATCCCGGCTGTTTGATAGTTTTCTTGAAGTATTTTTCCAGATGTTCTACTTGGATCATTTTAAATTCAACTCCGTTTCTTTTCTTTAAATGATTTGATCGCAATTACAATATACCGCGCTTTAACGACTGATATATTGTAAAATCGCGGCAGCTTTGCAATAAATCGCTGAATTCAATATATCATTATAGAAAATGTATTGCAAGCAACTAAGGCAATTCTTTAGGTTTTATTTAGAATTGACAGCTCTGATACTCAAAATGGCGGTAATTTCGACGCGCTCAATAAAATTATACTATCCGATCAGCGAGCAGTAAAGCCAACATTAGTTGTCATCGTAATTACATACGACTTGTTTTTTATATGATTTTTTTAAAAATAGTTGTAATGTATGTTAAAATTTGATACAATATTAATTAATGAATTATCTGTACCGCACTTTAACAAGCAATATGCGCGTTTTTTATAAGGATGGTCATAAGTATGCTGAAAAAAATACTGGCATGTATAATGGCTGCCGTTATCATATTCTGTCTGCTTAATCTGAATCAGATAAATTTTAATGACGACGGCATTCTTCCGGACGACGAAGGAAATTACGAAACTATAGATCAGCAGGAGCTTTACGACGAGCTTTTCGACATCAACAGCGTGGTAAAAATCAATCTGACCATATCCAAGGATGAACTGGCAACTCTTCAAAGCGACCTTGAATATTACAGGACTAAAAAATCAAAATCACCCATATATCGCTATGCCGACAGCCTTTCCGTCGATATAAACGGCACCAAATACATCATCAACGACGTGGGCGTCCGGCTCAAGGGCAACAACACCAAGACCAATTTTTACAACGATATTTTGGGCATATACAACCTCGTCAACTTCAAGCTGAGCTTCAATGAGACATTCAGCAGTGATAAGGACAAATCTATCGAAGAGATAGGCGCTACCGACCAGTCAACCAAGGAAAAAAATCAACAGCGCGAGGAACGCACCTTTGCCACGTTGCAAAAGCTGGAGCTGAAATGGAATTCCAACATGGACAACACCTATATACGCAACACCTACGCTTTTGAAATGTTTAAGGACAACGAAATATTAGCTCAGAAGTGCCGATTGGCGGTATTCAGCATAAACGGTATCACTATGGGCGTATACCGATTTTTCGAGCCTGTGGACGAAATATTCATCAACAGGTATCTGCCCGAGGAGGAGCAGGGCGGTGATCTGTATAAATGCAGTTGGATCAGCACAGGTCCGACCACATATCAATCAGATAACACCTATGGCATCGACAATCGAAACAATGTGGAATTTTACAACTTCGCATTAAAAACCAATG
>JBGUUF010000413.1:0-5249 GCA_045133435.1 Acutalibacteraceae bacterium | reverse complement strand
AGCTGTAGATACGCCTGCTCCACGGTGGTGCGGCTGACCCCAAGCTCCTCCGAGATTTTTCTGATGGACGGCAGTCTCTCCCCCACAGGGATATTCCCGCCGCATATTCCGCCGCGTATGCTCTCATATAATTGACGGTACATAGGCATGTCCGAATTTTCATCCAACCTGATTGACTCGTAAATCACACCGAAACCTCCTGACAGTTTTTTGATAAACAGGCTTTCGCCGTCAAACTGTCCTTACGAAAATAATTAAAATTGTGTATTTTAAAATGCACAGTTATGATGTAATATTATAGCAGTTCAACGTTGAAAGTCAATATTTATTTTTGAAGGAGATAATTTCAATGAACACTCTCAACAACAAGAAAAATCCCGCACTGATTATCGCCAAAGTCGGCATTATGGCGGCACTTTGCTACCTCGCATTCACTTTCCTCCAGATAAAGGTTCCCGTCGGCTCGGAATTCACTTCATTCCACCTCGGCAATACCTTCTGCGTGCTGGCAGCTCTGCTCTTCGGCGGCGTGCCGGGCGGTCTGGCAGGTGCGATAGGCATGACCATCGGCGACCTGCTCGACCCTGTATATATCACCTCCGCCCCCAAGACATTCCTCCTGAAATTCTTCATTGGATTTATCACAGGTCTCATCGCACACAAAATCGGCAAGATATCTCAGCGCAAGGAGGACGGTTCGCTCCAGCCCAAAGGTCATGTGTTCCTCTGGACTCTGCTCGGCTCTATCGCAGGCATGTCCTTCAATGTGATTTTTGAACCCATCATTTCTTACCTTTACAAGCACTACATTCTCGGTCTTGATGCAGACGCGGCTTCGATCCTCGCAAAATGGCAGGCGGCAACCACCTTTGTAAACGCTATCCTCGCGGTGATAATCGCAACCCTGCTCTACATGGCACTTCGCCCCGCGCTTATGAAGGCAAAGCTCTTCGATTTCAACATCGGTATCAAGTCAAAAAAGACGGAGAAAGCTGAATAAATGAAAAAAATCGTTACCGTTCAGGATATTTCATGCGTCGGACGCTGTTCGCTCACCGTCGCACTTCCGATAATTTCCGCAATGGGTGTGGAGACATCTGTTCTTCCTACGGCGGTGCTTTCCACCCAAACTGTATTCAAGAATTTTACCTTTCACGACCTCACAGACGAAATAGAGTCCATTTCAGCGCATTGGCGCAGCATGGGACTGACCTTTGACGGAATTTACACAGGCTATCTCGGCTCGTTTAAGCAGCTCGAGCTTATGTCTGAATTCGTCGATGAATTTCGCGGCAACGGAATTCTATTGGTTGACCCTGTTATGGGCGACGGCGGCAAATTCCATTCGGGCTTTACGCCGGATTTCGCCAAGGGAATGGCTCAGCTTTGCGGCAAGGCTGACATTATCGTTCCCAATCTCACCGAGGCTTCCTTGCTGCTGGATGTTCCTTATATCGGCGAGAATTACAGTGAGGATTACATCAAAGATATGCTGCGCGGGCTGACTGCTCTCGGCGCAAAAAAGGCTGTCATAACAACTGTCAGCTTCCGCCCCGGTGAACTGGGCGCGATGGCATACGACAGCGAGAGCAATGAATTTTATTCCTGTTTCGGTCCGAAAATCGACGGGCATTACCACGGCACCGGTGACATATTCACATCAGCATTTATGGGTGCCGTTATGAACGAGCTTTCGCTCGGCGAGGCTCTGCGCATTGCAGTCGATTATACCTGCGAATGTATCAGACTCACGGCGGACGATCCCCGCGACAAGGCATTCGGAGTGAATTTTGAAAAAGCTATCCCCATGCTGATAAGAAGCATCGGTAAATAACACAACTGCCCCTGTATTCCGACGAATACAGGGGCAATTTTTATATCAGCTTCCAAAGCCGATGTGAAGGAACATATTGATATAATCTATTTTTATTGTAATTTATTCACAGCATTTTGTCAATGTATAAAATTACAAAATAAATTCATACAATATTGATTATTGCGGCTGTTTTTATGATATAATGATATATTATAAATATGCAAATATCACCAGTATAAATGCAAGGATGGTTATAATTATGAAAAAGGCCGCAAGGATCATCAACATAATCACGATTATACTTACTGTTTTTTTCTTCGGCTACAGTGCCGTAATAGGCGGAGATGCTGTTACAGGCTTCGACGCTCCCGAATTTGTCTCGAATTTCATTGCGGGTGAATATTACGTGGCAAATCACGGCATTTACACGCGCGTCACACATGCTCAGTGGATACTCAGCTTCGTCATCACCGTCGCATTATGTGCATCATTTATCACCGCCGTGGTACTTAATGTTATAGCGATGTTTAAAAAACAGTCGGGACAGGCAATTGACTGAATACGCTGTAAACTCAGCCGTAAATCACATGGAGGAAAATATGTCTTTGTACCATAAAGAGTTTTTAAAAATTATCGTCACAAGCATTATAATATGCTTCTGCACAGGCGTTTTCACAGGATGTATGGGCGAACTGCCTTCCAGCTATACAAGAGATCATCACGCCCAAAGAGAAAATTCATACGAAACGGAGCCTTACGCCACCGCCTCGCAGTCATCCCCGACATCAGCTTCAAAGACCACCATCAAAACGACAGCTAAAAGCACCTCAAAAACTACGAGCCAAAAAACGACCACTACCCAAAAGACCACCACTACTACTGTTGATCCTAAGAACAACGCAAGCGGTGTTAAAAACCCTGATTACAAATCAAAATATTACATAGTGGTGTATAAAGGAAGCCAGTCCACTGTAGTTTACAGTAAGGATCGCACCGGTGCTTACAACGTGATATGCCAGAGCTTCACCTGCTCCACAGGTCAAAGCTCCAGTCCCACCAAAACGGGCATATACAAGGTCAAATCCAAGTATCGCTGGCGATTGCTGGTGGGTAATGTTTACGGTCAGTATTCCAGCGGCATAGGCAACAACTACCTCTTCCACTCCGTTCCGTACAACAAGAAAACCGTCTCGTCACTTGACAATGCCGAATACGATAAGCTCGGCTCACCCGCATCTCACGGCTGTATCCGCCTTTGCGTGAGGGACAGCAAGTGGATATACGACAATGTTCCGATAGGCACGCAGGTAAGCGTAGTGAACGATTCGGGACCTGCCGGCTCATCTATTCCCAAAAGAAATACCGACCCTCTGTATGACGGCTGGGATCCCTCTGACAAATGGGCAAATGGCAACCCCTATTTCACCGAGCAGACGACAACATCCGAAGCATCCACCACGACCACGGTTTCAACGACTGTTTCCACCACCACAGCCAATTCAACCGAAACATCAGCAACATCAATTGCAGCTTAAATAATTAAAAAGCAGTTTGGACTGATTCAAAGACGATCGATCCAAACTGCTTTTTTCATGCCGACGATTAAATCTTCGGCAGATATTTTGAAAACACATCAACATACCGCGAGCCGAACGTCACACTGGTTATGCCGCGATATGGAATTTTCGTCGGGACCTCCTCCCACACACCGTCCGCGTCGAAATACCGAAGCAGAACGCTGTGCTTTTTGACCGCCTCAATGCGCCCTATGTAGAATTCGCACTCACAGTCATTGCGGCTCTCATGCTCGATGATGATATTTTTTCCCATCCTACGCAGAGATTCAAATATCGTGCGCCAGCTCGATATATCCACATCTGGCGTAACTATGCTGTCAACGATACCCTCGCCGATACTTATCTCAAGGCACTTGTCGTTTTTTATCTGCGCCTTTTCAATCTGCTTTATTCGGCGAATGCAGTAGCCGTCGAGAATGAAATCATCCTCTTGTGCACCGAGAAAGAATTTTTCATTGACTTTGAGCGGAAAGTAATAAAAATAATGCTCGTCATAATTCATATAAACGCGGCAGATCTTATGCGGCTCAATGCATTGGGCAATGCGCCTGATCATCTTGGATTTTTTCAATCAAATCACCGCGCCCTTCCCACATTAATCTGCAAACCGCTCTCTGCCCCACCAATCGGGAATCAATTCCTTGAGGCGGATCGTCTTTCGCGTCGCTATATCCAGCAAAATTTCAATTTCACCGCTGTCCTTGTCTAACTGCATCATGTATTCGCGGCAGGCACCGCAAGGCGAGACTACTTTGCCATCTTCTTCTACAGCAACGACCTTGTCGATTTGACTTTCGCCGTGGGTAATCATATTCGCAATGGCGTTTCGCTCGGCGCACATGCCCAGCGTACTTGCAGTGTCAATGCACACGCCGACGTAAATATTGCCCGACTTGGTGAGGATAGCCGCCGCAACTCCGCCCGCTTCGATGAATGGCGAGACGGTGCGGGAATTTTGCACCTCACGCGCCTTGTTATAAAGCTGTTCCCATATATCCATTTTTATTCCTCCTCCAAAGATTTAAGTAAGCGACTTATACATGCTGTAATCCACATATCCGCTAATATTATCAAGCGCACCACCATACAATTCCATCGCCATCAGACATTCAGGTGCGGGGAGATTAACCGATTCGCCCGGGTGAATATCGAAATCCGTGGATATGCTGAATCCGACCGTGTGGTAAAATGCGGGATTGCCCTCGACCAGAATTCCCTTGAAGCCCATAGCCTTCGCCCTCTCGATTGCCAGAGTGAGCATGCGCTTGCCGATGCCACGGCGCAGGTATCTGTAGTCCACCGCGACGGGGCTGAGAATGAGGAATTCCTCCTCGTGCTTGCCGCTGAGCGGGAATTTGGAGAGCATGCAGAAGCCCACCGCCTCGCCGTCGATTTCCGCGACAAATGCCAGTTCGGGAATGTAGTAGGGCATGGATACGATCTCGCGCACTAATTTTTCTTCTGCAACGCCGTCGGAATAATCCGTACCCTTTGCGAATGATTCAAAAACCATCTTGCAGATTTCGTCGAGGTCATATTCCTCCAAAAGTCTGAGTTTTAAATTTTCTGTGTTCATATAAATTTCCTTCTTTCTTGAATTTTTATAATTTCGCCTGCCGAAGCCGAGTTTAATGTTTACCTTGGCAAACGGAATAGATTTTTTCTGTTTCATCAATCGGTCAAAAGTGACGTGTTCCTTTTTCTTTTTTCTCAAGTATTCGTCTACTTTCTTAAAATTCATTCAACAACTCCGTATATTTTTTCTTTTGTATCAAAGGCTCTTTTGCCCTTCTTGAGAATTTTTTTAATTATCGCCGCCATTGCAACATCTAAAGTGGGTGCCTTACTTTTATATT
>JBGUUF010000412.1:0-1754 GCA_045133435.1 Acutalibacteraceae bacterium | reverse complement strand
AATTCTCGAATCCGAGGGGATCAGCATGTTGAGAAGACCGTTGACCGACCACGCCGCAAGCGCGCACAATATCGCTGCAAAGAGCGGCTTGATGAATGTTGTCATAATGTCGGGCTTTATCTTGGTTCTGCGCCAGAGGATTATCAGGCTGACAATGACGATGAATGCATAGCAGCAGATAGAGCCAACAGGTGCGCCCTTGATGTTAATATCGGTTATGCCTACCAAAGTGTAGTTAAGCAGCAGCTTGATGGAAGCGCCGATAAGCATGAGATATACCGGGACCTGCTGACGACCCACCGCCTGAAGCATGCTGTTGATAGGTGTTACCAGTGCGCCGAAGAGCACCATTACACCCAACACGCGAAGCATCGGCACGGCTATGACTGCCGCCGGCTTGCCGGGATAGAGCAATTCGAGGATAGGACCGGCAAGTGCGCAGATGCCCAGACCTGCCGGGAATCCGATGAGCACCGATATTTTTATTACGGAATTTACACTGGAGTGTATCTTGGATTTTTTGTGTATCGCCCATGCCGCCGCGAGTGTCGGCAATGCCGATACACCGAGTGCCTGAGTGATGTAGGGTACAAGATTGTAGAGATTTATGCCGAAATTGTATGCGCCGTAGAGGAAGTTCGGAATTTTTTCATCCGTCACGCCGTCCAACAGCGAGCCGTATATCTCGCGAAGCGCGGTGGGGTCAAGTCCTTCAAGGCGGTTCTGAATGGTGATAGCATCAATAAACTGTGTGAGATTGAGCACCAACACACCCATAGCGATGGGGATACCGATCTTAAAGAAGTTGCCGAGTATATACTTGCCGCTTCTGGGCTCGGGAGATGAAGCCAACTCGCGTTCAGTGATCTCGTCACCGCTGGTTTTATGGCGTATCACCATATAGATAAGAGCCAGAAGAGAGCCTATCGCAATACCTGCGAGCGAGCCTGCCGCCGCATAGGGATAGCTGGCGATGTGTGCTTCCTCAAGGGTATTGACCGTCACGCCGAAAGCAGTCAGGTCATTGCGGAAGGTGTATTCGCCGTAATACATGATGCCCACGGCGAGTCCAAGACCGATGAACAGCTTGCCCAGCGCCTCGATGACCTGCGAGACTGCGGTGGGAGTCATGTTTCTCAGACCCTCGTAATATCCGCGGTATCCCGCCATCAGACAGCAGAACAATACCGACGGGCTTATGGCGAGCACGCTGTAGATCGAATCGGGGTCAACGAAATTGATGTAGATAAATCCACCCGCCGCCATCGCGATAAATCCGAGAACACCCGTGATAAGAAACACTCTCTGCGCCACGCGGTGGACCTTGCGTGCATCCTTGTAGCGACCTGTTGCGACATTCTCAGCCACCTGACGAGCCAGCGCCGACGGAAATCCCGCCGCCGAAAGGGTATACACCGGCAGATACAGCGCGTATGCCGCGGAAAAATATCCCATACCCGCTTCACCGATGATATTGCCCAGCGGGATCTTGAATACAGCACCAATGATCTTTACCAGTATCGTGCCGAATGTAAGTATGGCTGCGCCCTCAACAAGCGACTGACCTCTGGAACCTCCCGCTATTTTTTTTCTTTTTTCTGCGTTTTTGGCTCCTGCTTTTTTACTTTCTGCCAAGATAACAACTCCATTCTTGCCTTTGATTGTTTTCCGCTATTCAGCGTAAAAAAGGAAACGCAGCAGCATGTCACTGCTGTGTTTCCGAATATATTTGATTGAAACAGATGCCTTTATTC
>JBGUUF010000411.1:0-2037 GCA_045133435.1 Acutalibacteraceae bacterium | reverse complement strand
TGAAAACAGAATAAATCACCAAAAAATATACGAGGAGGATTACCAATGAAGCCTTTATCGCCCAAAACCTTGAAAAGAAAATACGCTGAGCTTGGTCTGTCAAAAGCCAAAATTGATTTACTGCGCAACTATTTTCTCTGCTTCGCCAATCTGTATGGTATGCTGGAGGTACGGGAAGCGTGGGATGTTTTCAAGCATTATGAAGGAAACAAAATACGCAAAAAGGATTTCATTGCCTTTTCCGGTATCGTTCAAAGAGAGCCTGACCTACCGTTTTCGGTATTGGAGCTTAACGAGGTTTTCACCGACGAACCTGCCGGAAAACCCGATATGCGTCTCATTGTCAACAATGACCTGATCGGTTTAGGATACGGAAAATATGAACAAATATATCGTTTGTCAGACGTGGCTGTTGACAAACCGCTTTGGCTTCCTGACAGTAAAGATGAACTGTTCGAGTTTTATATCGACCGCTTCTATCTTTCAGAGGAAGGTAAGAAAATGGCAGAATTTTTGAGCGATTTGAAATCAGACGGTGTATTCAAAATGTACGGCGGCAAAACTGCTGAGATCCGTGATATCGAAGACAACCCGGTTAAAGGCAAACGCCTGTCAGATTTTGTGTTTTACACGCATCTTGAACAGTTTGAGATTGATTATTACAAAAGCGAATCGAAGAAAGAAACCCTGCGGCAACTGTTTAAGGAAACTGCACTAAAAAAGCTGTTGGATTATATTCGCATGAATCTTCAAATCGGAAACCATTTTTATAATAGTGTAGCTGATGATTTAGATTATACGCTGAAATTTATGGAAGAAGAGTTGGGAGTCACGCTGACCGAAAAGCAACTTGAACAATTTATCGAACTTTACACCAACTTAAACAATCACAGCCACCTTTGGCAGAATTGCGGTTGGAAACCCGACGATTTGTTCCGCGCGGCAAACAGCGGTATGCCTAAGAGCGTTTCAATAGGCGCCAATCTTCAAAATCTTTTTGACAGCGGTGAGCTGGACAGGGATGAATTTGAGGAAGGTTTACGGCAAATGGGCATCGAACTGATTCAGTAACCAAAATAAAATTTCCGCGAAAAAGACGTTAATCCCATACTGAAACAATAAAGAATTAGGAGGAGTTTTCTATGAAAAAACAAATCAAAACAACCGAAGCCATCTTTCCGATGCCGGTACTGCTGATCGCCACCTTCAATGAAGACGGAACTGTCAATGTGATGAATGCCGCATGGGGCACCATGATCAGCCGTGATATCGTTGCGCTTAACCTGACTGAAACACACACCACTGTTCAGAACATAAAGGAGCGCAAGGGCTTTGTCGTCCATATCGCAGACGCGAAGCACGTAACCGAAGCTGACTGGTTCGGCGTTGTTCACGGCAGTAATGAGCCGGATAAATTCGCAAAATCCGGTATGAGCTATGAAAAATCCGCGCTGGTGGATGCACCTGTTATCAACGAACTGCCCGTTGCAATGGAATGCGAGTTTATGGAGTATCAGGACGGAGACACCGGGTTGGGCGTTATCGGAAAGGTACTGCGCACCTCTGTTGAGGAAGCAAATATGAAAGACGGCAAGGTGGACGTTGACTCCCTTGAAGCGATCGCTTTTGACCCGTACACCCACGGTTATTATAAGGTCGGCGGCAGAGTCGGTGACGCATTCAAAGACGGACTGAAACTGAAATAAAAAAACCTCCGACTTGTCTGTAACTAACAGAGAACAGTCACAGAGGAAGATATGCGCGGCAATTTGTCAGCGGGCAGAGCAGGGGAAAACCCTGAGATTTCCGTCACACATGAACAGCTTGCCAATCAAATCAATTCCTCCCGTGAGGTAGTTTCCAGAACACTAAAGAACATGGAAAAGCAAAATATTGTTCGCCTCAGAAGAGGAAAAATCACGATTCTGAACCAAAAAGAATTAACGCGGCTGCGTTAAAATATTGAATGGAGGTATCCAGTTATGAAATTCTACATTTGCAAAACCTGCGGAAAAATCATTGCGATCGTCAAAGAGA
>JBGUUF010000410.1:0-1997 GCA_045133435.1 Acutalibacteraceae bacterium | reverse complement strand
TGGGCGTTACTGTGGTTTATAGTGTCTTATGCGATCGTATTCGTCATGATTCCCGCCAAGATAATGAATCTCCGCTTATGCGACGGCAACTTTCTCGACAATGCTCTTATATGCGTTATCGTAAGCCAGGTGACGATTATCACCATAGTTTACGCGCTGGCATTTCTCAAGATATACAATGTATTTACCCTTATTTTGTCGCTGATACTGATCATACTGGTTTACAAAAAAATAAGCGGCAAGATCAAGTATCGTGAAAAGATAAGAAACGGCATTTACAAGCTCTCCGATTTAATTACCGGTCAGCTCAAGCTCTCGATTATTGTAAGTGATTTTATAGACAACAGAGTTAAGTACGCTGCAGGTGCGGTCAAGAGATTTTTTACTTTCTATTTCAACAAAAATGTCGTTTACCACGTCATCTGCACGGTAGCTCTGCTCGTTCTTTCGCTCAGACGCTGCTATTTCAGCATCACCAGCGAAGCATTTCCGACTTCCGATATAGCTGTTCACACGTCATGGATAAACTTCCTCGACGGCGGCTATATTTTCAGCGACGGTATCTATCCGTTTGGTATGCACAATATAATCTCCGCATTTTCCAAGCTGACATCTATCGACGTTGTTACAGTTGTTAGATTCTGGGGTCCGTTCAACGCCATTCTCATGTGCGTTGTAATGATGAGTCTCCTTTGCAAGATATTCAAGAGTCCCGCAGCCTACACTGTTGTCGCGGTTATTTACAGCATCAGCAGCTTCGGCAGCGGCGCGGTCATCGACCGTGTATTCTTCACACTTCCGCAGGAATACGGTATGCTGTTCATTTTCCCGGCGGCATATTTCATGGTGAAGTTTATTGAAGAGCAGAAGGCTATCGACGGCGTGACTTTTGCAATGGCCGCCTCCATGACGGTCACGGCGCATTTCTACAACGCGATCTTCGCCGTTCCGCTCTGTCTCTGTTTGGTAATTCCTTATGTCACCAAGATATTCAAAAAAGGCGTATTCAGAAACTTGGTGCTGTCGGTAATTCTTGCCGCCGCCCTCTGCCTTGCTCCGATGGGCATAGGTCGCCTGATAGGATACGAGTGGCAGGGTTCGTTGAACTGGGCCGTCAATATGATGGATCTGGGCAGTGACGAAGAAGAAACTGCTTCCGCCGAAACCGAAGAAGCTGAATCCGAGGATGAAGCCGCAGAGGAAGAGGTCGAACAGGTCGTTGAAAAAGGTCCTTCGTTCATCGAAAAATCCATTAATTCGTTTAAGTGGACGGCTGAAAGCTACACGGATTTCTGGGGTTATGTGGTGCTGATATGTTCCGCAGTCTCCATCGTCATAGGCATAGTCGCCCTGATAATCAAGAAAATCCCCACAGCGGCAAAGGTTGCTATAGGTCTGGGACTGAATATGTTTGTATTCAACTACTGCCTGCTCCACGCCAGCTACTTCAATCTTCCCTCGCTCATCGCAGGCGACCGTGCGCTGAACTACCTGATTTATTTGGGCGCGATAATGTTCGGTGTGCCGATAGGTGCCATCTGGATGTTCTTTGAGGAAAAGATAAAGCCGATAAGATGGGTCGCCTCGGTTGCCGCAGTGGCAGCAGTTGCTGTTGTTGTGGTGTTCATGGGCAATACCTATCAGTCGAGCGCATATTACAGACTGTCCTATTCATCCGTAACTCAGAATTACTACAAGATAAGAAGCACCCGTGAGGACAACACATGGACCATCGTTTCGACGGTCGATGAACTCGCCCTCACCCGAAACAAGGGCTGGCATTATGAACTTTGGGAATTCGTATTCTCGCTGGAGCAGTATGAAAGCACCAAGGTAATTCAGATACCGACTGAGTATGTTTATTTTGTCATAGAAAAACGCCCGCTGAAATACAACGATCCGGCGTATCTCGGTGACGAGCTGAAAAGTTACAGCAAGATAAGCTATACAGATGCCCGCAGCCTTCTGACCGAGGAAACCGTGAAGACCAAGAGACG
>JBGUUF010000409.1:0-2581 GCA_045133435.1 Acutalibacteraceae bacterium | reverse complement strand
TATTTCCAACGTCACGAACACGCGTTTAAAGTGAGATAATTTTATATATTAGACACGGCGGGGGATTTCCGGAACAGAAATCTTCCGCCGTTTTTGCATATATGTATTTTGTGTGATAAAAATATTACATCACGCAGGTTTTGATTGTAAAAAGCATGTTATGATTGCTGTGAAAAAACATCTTAAAGCATAAAAAATCCCATGCCTCCGCGCTTGCAGCAGGGGTATCCGTATGGCTCAAGGGTTTCGATAGGGAATAATATAAAAATTCAATATATATGGTAATTTACTCTTGCAATTACATATATGTTGTGTTATAATATGGCAAGTGTCCGACGGAGACACTGTCTGAACCGCCGTCGGATGGGCTGTTTGTCATCATGATCATGCGGATAAATTTGTGATGGGTGCAGTTTTTACTTTTATACTATATTTTATTAGGAAGTGATATTTTTGTCAGAAAGTCCGGAGTACATTATCAAGAGAAGCGGTCAGAAGGTTAACTTCAATGCGGCAAAAATCCGTGAGGCCATCAGAAAGGCCGGCAATGCGGTTGATGATGAAGAACTGACCGAAGATAAAATTGTTAATCTTACCAATCAGGTATTGGATAAAATCCCGACCGATTCCACGCCTACCGTTGAGCAGGTGCAGGACCTTGTGGAAGAAGTGCTCATTGCAAACGATTTGCCTAAAACCTCCAAGGCTTATATACTCTACAGAGCCGAGCGCAGCAAGCTCCGTCAGACCGAGAAGGATCTGATGGCGATATTCAAGTCGCTCACATTTGTAGATGCAAAGGATTCCAATATCAAGCGCGAAAATGCAAATATCGACACCGATACAGCTATGGGAACGATGCTGAAATACGGTTCGGAAAGCGCGAAATACTTCGTTGACAACAACATCCTTGACAAGGATATAGCGGATGCTCATAACCGCGGAGACATCCACATCCACGACAAGGATTTCTATTTGCTCACTGAGACATGCTGCCAGATCGACCTTATCAAGCTGTTCAAGGACGGTTTTTCCACAGGACACGGACATCTTCGCGAGCCTATGAGTATACAGAGCTACTCCGCACTCGCCTGCATAGCTATTCAGGCTAATCAGAACGAGATGCACGGCGGTCAGGCTGTGCCGAATTTCGATTATGCTATGGCACCCGGTGTTGCCAAGACGTTCGTCAAGGAGTATTTCAAGGCGTTTGAGCTGTTTCTCAAGTATAAATACGATGTCAATGCAGAGGATGCTGCCGCAGCTTCAAATGCAGCGAAAGCGATCATCAGCAGTGATGTTCGCCTTGAAAATGAAAAGGCAGTCGCAGATAAGCTGGTCGCTGCACAGGCAGATGGAAAGTTGTCGGGCGTGCTGTCCGAACTGTCGGATGAGGATATTGTCAAGCTCAATGCAAACGCATTTGACACGGCATTCACCGAGACCGATCGCGCCACTTTCCAGGCGATGGAGGGACTTATCCACAATCTGAACACCATGCATTCCAGAGCCGGTGCGCAGGTTCCGTTCAGCTCCATAAATTACGGTACAGACGTTTCTCCCGAAGGCAGAATGGTCATGCGCAACCTCCTCATGGCGACCGACGCAGGTCTGGGCAACGGCGAAACACCGATTTTCCCCGTTCAGATTTTCAAGGTCAAAGAGGGCGTCAACTTCAACAAGGAAGACCCCAACTATGACCTGTTCCGCCTCAGTTGTAAGATAAGCGCAAAGCGTCTTTTCCCGAACTTCAGCTTCCTCGACGCTCCCTTTAATCTCCAGTATTACAAGCCGGGCGACTACAATTCCGAAGTCGCATACATGGGTTGCCGTACTCGCGTTATGGGCAACATTTATGATAAGTCACGCGAGGTGACATGCGGACGCGGAAATCTGAGCTTTACCACAATAAACCTCCCGCGCATAGGCATAGAGTCCAAGGGCGACTGGGGAGTATTTTACAAGATGCTCGATTCCCGCATAAATCTCGTTATCCGTCAGCTTCTGCACAGATTTGAAATTCAGTGCGGCAAAAAGGTTAGAAATTACCCCTTCCTCATGGGACAGGGCGTGTGGATAGACAGCGAGAAGCTCGGCTTTGATGATTCTATCGCTGAGGTCCTCAAGCACGGCACACTCAGCATAGGCTTCATCGGACTTGCCGAGACGCTCAAGGTAATGACCGGTGAGCACCACGGCGAGAGCGAAGAGAGCTACAAGCTGGGTCTGGATGTTATCAAATATATGCGCGAGCGTATGGATAAGGAATCCGAGAAAACCGGTCTGAATTTCACACTGCTTGCAACACCTGCAGAAGGTCTGAGCGGAAGATTTGTCAAGATCGACCGCGAGAAGTACGGCAGCATTGATGGTGTGACCGACCGCGAATATTACACCAATTCGTTCCATGTGCCGGTGTATTACAACATTTCGGCGTTCAAGAAGCTGAAAATCGAGGCACCGTTCCACGCATACTGCAACGCGGGTCATATCAGCTACGTCGAGCTAGACGGCGACATGTGCAACAATATTGATGCATTCGAGACTATCATCAGATACATGAAGGAAGTCGGCATCGGCT
>JBGUUF010000408.1:0-2959 GCA_045133435.1 Acutalibacteraceae bacterium | reverse complement strand
CCCGATATTTTTAAAGCGCGGTCAAATCAGCTTGTCACACGCAATACGCGCGAAACAAACCTCAATTATAAGAAGATTATTGGCACATCATACCCGTTGATGCGTTCTGAAATGAGTTCAATTCAAAACGACATCAGAGGGCTGTGTACCCCTCAACATAAGCCTTCAACATGCAACAGCACTCCTTTTCTTTATAATTTAATAATTTAATAATTTGAATACCGCACAACTATTGTGTGCGTGCTTGGGATTTGTTTACATGATAGCACCTGAATTTTATTTTGTCAAGCATTTTAAGATTTCTTAAGGTTTTCTTTAGAAATTAAAAACCGGATACCAAAGAAACGCATTTTCTCGGTATCCGGCTGTGTTTTACCGTTACGAATATTCCTGTCTGACGGCTTCGTCACTTTCTTTAAGCTGATTGGCCAGCGGCTCCGAAATCTCATCATCGCCATAAATAAAATCATTTAGATACTGCGCATTCTGCTCCAAGTCAAACGTCATGTACCATATCTTATCTATATATTTGCCCTGCCATGTGCCGTCCATCGGTATGCGCATCTGGGAGGTGTCGTAATCCATGCTCACAAAGCCCTCGGCGAGCATCGAAACCATCTCGCCCTGCGTAAAATTGGTAGTCACACCGGGAGCTATTTTCGCCATCAGAGCCTCCAACTCGTAAAACTGCATTTTGCTGCACTTTTTTATTATCTTTTCAAGCACATAACGCTGTCGGGACGTGCGCGCAGTATCGGTGCCCACGCCCTTGCGTATGCGGCAGTAAGCCAGTGCCTGCTGCCCGTTCATATTATATGTACCCGCCGCGTCGAGCTTGTTCTGCTTGCCCGAAACATATTTGTTGAACTGCTCCAGCTCGGCTTCCATTATATATATCTGCACACCGCCTATGCAGTCAACTATATCGGCAAACACGCTGTAATCCACACTGACATATTTGTCTATATCAAGCCCGAGATTGGCATATATGGTGTCGGTCAGCAGACTACCTCCGCCGTAAAAATACGCGGCATTTAGCTTGTGCTTTCCCATATTGGGGATCGTAACATACATATCGCGCATGAGCGAGGTCAGCTTGATTTTTTTGTGAGCGTGGTCGAGCGACAGGATTATCATGCTGTCGGAACGGGAAAATCCGTTAGTATCAACATCATACCCGATGAGCAGAATGTTTTTAGTCTCGTCGCTGTGCGACACATGCTGCTCGACATACGACCTGTCAACAAACAGATCGGCGTCGCTGGCTCGCTGGGTAGAACTGACATAATTTATGGAATCGAAAATACTCATAATATTTTTGACCTTGACCGCCGCAAATATTATCCCCGCCGATATAACAAACAGCATCAACGAAATGACCGCCCGCTTTACGCGACCGCCGGATTTTCTGACCGACTTCGGCGGCGGCTCGCAGTCAGTGCGCTCGGCATCTCTGAGTATCTCCTCGGTGAGCATCTCGATCTCGGGCGAGATCTCCAGCTTTTTCCCTGTAGAAGCCGCAGATATGCCGCCTGTTTTTCTGCCGCTCCCGTTTTCTGAATTATGGCTCAAAGCATACACTTCCATACACATAAAATTACATACAACCTATATACAATTTTATACTCACCAAAACGCAATTGTCAATCACGCGGCAGATATTTATCATATTCACAACAAAAAATTTACCGAAAATTTAATTTAATTCATGTCACACTTCGGCAAACCTAATATTATCCGCCAAAATTGGCAAAAATATAGCCGAAATTACTTGACGGCGCTTGCTATATCGTGCTATAATTTCATACAAGTATGGGCTTGTATTATGTCTCATATAATTGATTTAATTTTTGGCGAGGTGAATCGACGTGCCGCTCTGTGCAATTCATTCTGCAATATGTGCAGTCAATAACAATAATAATAATATTACGGGAGGCGCTGTGATCTCACCCTGCTCAAAGGCATAGGTATGACAGTGTCCTCCCGTCGCGTTTACGGGAGTTTTTTTAATTGCTTCACACCTTGACCCTTGGTTAAACAAGCACAGATGAAAATTTATAATACAAAGGATGGTTATTTTATGGAATTTACTAAATCCGAAGATGTCAAAAAGCCGCTGAGCGTCAAAGACCTTGCGGCTGCAAACGGCGGTGAGATCACAATTCACGGCGCGATCCACAATATCCGCGACATGGGCGAATTCTCATTCGTCGTGCTCCGTCTGCCCGACGGCATCTGCCAGTGCATGGTAGACGGCAGTGCAGATTTCGGCGGCGAGGCTATCTGCGAAGAGGCTTGCATTGAGGTCACAGGCACAGTGCGCGAGGAAAAGCGCGCTCCCGGCGGATATGAGGTCGTAGTAAAGAGCGGCAAGATCCTCTCCAAACCCGCAGCTACAATGCCTATCTGCATCAACAAGCACAAGATCGCAGCAGCTTTGGAGAATGAAATTCCGCTGAGAAATATCACTCTGAGAAACGGCAACTACCGCACACGCTTCCGCATCCAGTCCGAGATAGTCAAGGGATTCAGAGACTACCTCGACAGTCAGGGATTTGTGGAGATACGCACGCCTAAAATCAATGCAAAGGCGGCTGAGGGCGGCGCAAACGTATTCAAGATGGAATACTTCGGCAAGAAGGCTGTTCTCGCTCAGAGCCCGCAGTTCTACAAGCAGGCAATGGTCGGCGTTTTCGAGAGAGTTTATGAGGTCGCACCCGTATTCCGCGCCGAGAAGCACAACACTGCCCGCCATCTCAACGAGTACATCAGTATGGACTTTGAAATGGGCTACATCGACAGCTTCGAGGACATCATGGCTGTTGAGACTGGCATGCTCAAGCTGGTCATGGACAGGATCCGCGAGAAATTCGCCCGCGAGATCGCACTCATGAAGCTCGACATTCCCGTGATCGACAGCATTCCTCATGTCAAGTTCAAGGAAGCAAAAGAGCTTATC
>JBGUUF010000407.1:0-2422 GCA_045133435.1 Acutalibacteraceae bacterium | reverse complement strand
CGACGGGGTTGTACTGAGCCGCGATTTTTGCGGCGGCGGCGATAGTTTCAGGCTCGTAGCCGAAAAGCTGAACCGCCATCGGCATTTCTGCGGGGGTGACTTCGAGCAGCTCGGCGGTCTTTTTGTCGCTCATCATCAGACCCTTAGCGCTCGCCATTTCGCCGATGCAGTAGGACGCGCCGAAGCCCATGCACAATTCGCGGAAGGCTCTGTCGGCAACTCCCGCCATAGGAGCAAGCGCGGCTTTGCCTGTAATTTCAATATTTCCGAGTTTCATTTAATATTACATCCTTAACTAGATTTTTGTGATTTAATTATATATTGGAGTGATTTTTTTGAAAACAATGGTAGTTTCAGACCTCGACGGCACGCTTCTGAATTCGAGCAGCCGGATTTCCGAGTTCACAGTAAATGCGATAAATTCATTAGTCAGCCGCGGCGTGAACTTCTCTTATGCCACGGCGCGTTCGCTGAATTCCGCAATGCTCTTGACCAGTCAGCTCAAGCTGAATTTCCCCGTAATCACATACAACGGCGCGTGCATCAAGAATCCCTCGAACGGTGAGATAATTGAAATTCAAGGACTTGACGGCGCGCAGGTTGAGAGCATTAAGGAAAACTTCGAGCAGTTCGGGATAAATCCGTTAGTTTACACGTTCCTTGACGGGGAGGAGAAGGTGCTGTGGCTTCGTGGTCACGAGAGCGTCGGAATGCAGCATTATCTTGACTCACGCAAGGGTGACGGTCGCATGCTGCCCGTGGACAGCTTTGACGACCTGTTTTGCGGCGAGATATTTTATATCACCTGCATCGAGGACGATTTAGAACTGTTGGAGCCGGTTTATGAGATCCTGCGGTGCGACGATTCGCTGAATTCTATCTTACAGCAGGAAATTTACCGCACGGAATACTGGCTTGAAATAATGGACGGTCACGTCAGCAAGGCCGCCGCAGTGGAGCATTTGAAAAAGCTGACGGGGATCGAGCGCATCGTGTCATTCGGCGATTCGATAAACGATATCCCGCTGTTTCAGGTGTCGGACGAATGCTATGCCGTGGCAAATGCGGCAGATTCGCTTCAAAAAATTGCGGATGACGTGATCGAATCCAACGACGCTGACGGCGTTGCCAAGTGGATGCTTGAGAACTGCAACCGCCTTATCTGAGAGCCAAATCTACAATATGCTCGGTGGAATGTCCGTCACAGCCGCCGCAGAGCAGTTCGCGCACCCGCATAATGTCGGATTTCTCCGCGCGGTCGCTGCAAATGGCGGCAATTAATTCGTTTGCGTCGGCAAATGACACATTCGGGAATACCTCGAGCGGGTTAAGATTCAATCCGCACTCGCCGCCGTATTTTTCGACGTCGGGAGCGAAGAAATAAACGGGCTTGTCGAGCAGAGCCGCTTCCGCCGCTGCGCCCGAATAATCCGAGATTACCGCGTCGGAGAGCAGAATTGCGTCCTCGGTGGAGATATCGGGATCGAGTATCGCGCGGCTGTCGCTGATGACCGTAAGGCTGTCCAGCGGGTGAAGCTTTATCACCAGTGCGAATTTTTCGTAGTCGAAATTTTGCACAAGCTCCGCGCAGTCCACAGCGTAGTCGCGGCGCATGGTGGGAAGGTAGAGCACGATTTTTCTGCCCTCTGCCTGTGGATATTTTTGGATAAATTCGGCGCGTAAATCGTCCGCATTGTCCGAATCGAGAATTCTGTCGGCTATCGGCATGCCAAGCGGAAGGATTTTTTCCTTCGGCGTGTTCATAGCCTCGGCGAAAAATCCGCGCATATACTCGCTGCCGACCACGATATTGTCGTAGCCGCGGTGCATCTGCATGATACGCGCGACGCTCGACGAGCTGCCCTCGGGCATGTCCACCGTCTGCCAGCCGAATTTCTTGATAGCCACCATGGAGTGCCAAATTTGAATTATTCTGAGCGATTTTTTGTGATTGAGCACGCTTATCGGGATGCAGTAGCTCTCGGTTATGCAGATTTTCGCGCCTGCAAGGGCAAGCATTTGCCTGAGCATGAGCAGCATGTAGGAAAGCCCCATCTCACTTTTCAGCCCGCGTTTGCAGTAAAATTCGCATTTGATGCCTGGGTCGCGACGCTGTAATTCCTCAGCGATGCGGAGAAAATTTTCGGAGGGCGCATCGGATTGACGGCTGAGAAATACAGCCTTGTTTTGCACGGGGGTAAATAATTTCATGAAGAAATAGATAAACCTCATGCCGTATTTAAGCAAAATAAAGATTAGATTTTTCACAAACCTCTGTCCTTTTCATAAAGTCAAATTGGCTTACGCTATTATACTACATAACTGAAAATTTTTCAACTTTTTTACCATAACAAAAAGCTCCAACGAATCATAATCAATTCATTGGAGCTTTTGTGCCAAAGAGTAACCAAACGGAGCAGAA
>JBGUUF010000406.1:0-1816 GCA_045133435.1 Acutalibacteraceae bacterium | reverse complement strand
CGCCCTGCCAATGACCCAATTTATATCGTAATTCATGATTTTATTCCTCTAGCTTTTGCTCGGAATCAGCGTGAGAACCTCCTTGATCGACAGGCAATCCGCGTCAACTTCCTTGCTGCGCGAGCATTCCAAAATTCTCTTTGCGGTGTTCACCATGGCGGGATATGCGCTGCGCAGGAGGTGGTTTGCGTAAATGATTATATTCGCACCCGCCGCGTGAAGCTCTTCCTCGGTGAACTGGTTGTAGGAGGTGGGGACGAGGATGACCGGCACATCTGGAGAGTATTCGCGGAATCTGCGGAGGAATTCAAAAATCTCGCTGCCGTCCTTTTCGCGGCTGTGGATCATAATTCCGTCCGCGCCGCCTTCCTCGAGATAAATCTTAGCGCGCTCCATAGCGTCGTCAATACCCATGCCCGCGATAAGGCTTTCCAGACGGGCGAATATCATAAAATCGCGGGTCTGCTGAGCCTGTTTGCCCGCGTGGATCTTTGCGGCAAATTCGTGCGGGTCGTCCAGAATCTGTTTTGCGTCAGTGCCGAAGAGGGAATTCTGTTTTAGACCCGTTTTGTCCTCAATGATTATAGCCGAAACGCCCAATCGCTCGAGTGTGCGCACGTTGAATGAAAAATGCTCGGGTTTTCCGCCAGTGTCGCCGTCGAGGATTATCGGCTTGGAGGTGACCTCCATGATTTCGTTTATTGTGTTGATGCGGCTGGTGAGGTCAACAAGCTCGATGTCGGGCTTGCCTTTGAAGGTGGAATCGCAGAGACTGCTCACCCACATGGCGTCGAATTCCTTGACAGTGGCGGTTTCAGGATTTTCGATTTTGGTTTTTTCCACGATAAGACCCGAAAGTCCGTTTGAAGCCTCCATAACGCGAAGCCACGGCTTGAATTTGAGCAGGCGGCGAAGCTTGGCGCGGCGCACGTCCGGGGTGTTGTGGACGGAGCGGAGACTGTCCTCCAAATCGGTGGCGCTCACGCCGTTAGTGTAAGGGATCTCTACCAACTGACCGCCGTATTCGCCTAAAAGTTCGATGACCTCGCGGCGGATGTTTGATTGAATGCCGCTTTTCCAGTCGTCGCCGTGAACGACGTAATCGGGTTTGAGTTCCTTTATGTTTTTGGCGTAGGACAGAGTTTCCTGCTTTACGACCTTTGTGACCCCTTTTATGTTGTTGAAGATAGTCACGCGCGTGTCATAATCCAACAGCGGCAGACGCTTGTATGCGGCGATTGCTTCGTCGGTCAGTACGCCGATTATCACATCACCGAGCTTGGAGCCTTCGTTTATTACATTTATATGTCCGTTGTGAATAATATCGGCAGACATCGCTATATATACGGTTTTTCTTTCTGACATTATTAATGTCCTCCCGAAAATTAATTTTTAATTTAATCTATTATACCACATAGCTTTTGTAATTGCTAGTATAATTAAAAATTACTGATAAAAATAAAAAAGCCGCCGTATATTTTGCATAAAATACACAGCGGCTGTGAGATTCAATTATTTTTCTGCCTGTTGTCTTTTGTATATTGTGTTTTGTCTGGCATTCATCAAGACCTCCACCTTGTCGATATAAACGGTGGTATAGCCGTATTTGTCGGTTTTAAGACCGCTGCGGGTGGTCATTTTGACTCTTGCGCCCACTTCGATATCGGTAGCCTCGCAAGAATTGCCGTTCTCGTCAAAGAACTCACAACTGTCAGTCTCAAATCTTATAAAAAGCTTCTCGGGGTCGGCAGTATATGCACCGTCCTCCGTGTCGAAATTATTCATCTTGGCTGTGCCGGAATTTATTTCGACCACA
>JBGUUF010000405.1:0-4073 GCA_045133435.1 Acutalibacteraceae bacterium | reverse complement strand
AATTATACATACCCACTTTAATTTTGTCAACTTCATCCTCAATTTTTAAAAGGCGTTACCAGTTTTAATTTGAGTAAAAGACCTGCCTTTAAGCCACAATTAATGAGCTGACAGACAGGTCTGATTTATATTTATTTTAATTACAGCACACCGTACAGCTTCAATACTGCAAAGACTATCATGCTCAGAAAGTCAATTGCGAATATTGCCGCCACCAGATATGCCAGCAGTTTCAAGCCTTTTTTGAAAAATCTGATGTTTGATTCGGTCAGAATCTTGTCTAAAATGGGATGGCTTTTAGCGGCATTGTCTGAGGTGTTGTTTTCAGGGGGATTCTGCTGGGCAGGCTTGCGGTCGAGCACCAGTTCATCCAGCGAGATTTGAAAATAATCGCTGAGTATTATCAATTTTTCCATATCGGGCGACGACTCGCCCAGTTCCCATTTGGAAATAGTCTGTCTGGAAACATTTAGCTTTTCCGCAAGTTCTTCCTGCGACAGACCGCTGCTTTTTCTGAGTTGATACAAATTCTTATGAAATGCCATATTACCACCCTTTAATGTCAGACAGCGAAACAGCCTGCGGGAAAGCAAATTATTTTGCTTCAGACTGAAGCTGCTGCTTATTTAACTGACGGCGCAGTACGAAAAATGCCAGCAAGTCGATCAATGCCAATGCCACTGTTACGATAACACTGCCCTCCAGACCGTATTCTCCGCCCGAAAGGAAAATGCTTGACGCGTTGACATTCATGTTGACAAGGCTCTCGCCGCTTGATTCCATGCCGCTGAGCTGCAAGCCGCAGACATAGCTGACGATGAAGTTCCAACCCATATGGAAACCTGCGCACATACCAATTGTATCATATTTGTAGAAAAGAATCGAGAAAAATATTGAAACGAGCACAAGATTTGCTATGCTGATAATATCTTCAGAACCAAAAGGAGTCATGCTCTGGAGGTGGGGCGCGATAAATGCAACACTGCCGAAGAATACAGCGACCGGCTTGGCGAATTTTTTGCCGATAGAGGTCATAAGGAAGCCTCTGCACATGATTTCCTCCGAGGTCGCCTGCACGAGAAATGCGCCGAAGTATACAGCAAACATAGATGCGCTGACTGTTCCGAAGCCTGTGAATTCATAGATGCCCAGTGCGCACATGACGGCGAAGATGGGTGCCAGCACGATGACGCTCAGCAGCATGCCCTTTACAAACCGCCAGATGGACTTGAGATCAAAGGTCAAGCCGATGTCCGAAAGCGGTCTTTTTTCAACAAATTTTGCGTAAATCATTGAGCCTATCGCGAAGAAAATAAATCCGTAAAGCGGCAGAAGATTTAAAATAAAGAAATTGTCAGGCATTTCTCCTGCGAGGAAATCATATCCCATTGCAGAAAAACTGATGATGATGGCAGCTTCCATGCCGATAGCGTTGAAAAGATAAATTGCGACGAACGCCAGCATTTTTTTGACGATGTAAAATACAGACGAATCCTCGCCGTACTTGCTGAACGGGTTAGCCTTTTTCAAAACTTCCTTAACTGCTCTTAACAAGCTCTTCAATAAATTGAACATAACTTTTGCCTCCGAATGTTTTTTGATTTTTGTTTTCTCTGTTGAGTCCAACGAAAATATATTTTCTGATAAAAATATAACATTTCGGGCAAAATATAGCCACCAATTGCGCTTGGAAATCCGGCAATTTGAGGTAACATTTGCGTTAACCGCCGTTGCAAAACGGATTTTAAGGATTTTCTGTCGTACCACCCGACAAATCGAGTGAAAACGCACAGGGCTGCAATTGGGTAATAAAAATGACGGCACTGCCGCTTGGCTAAACGGTGTTGGCAAACGGTGAGCCCTTTTATTGCCGCATTTTGAACGCGGTTATTTTATTATCATCTTAATGACCGCCACCTGCATTCTGTCGGGGAGGAGGTTGAGCAGTCTGAGCAGAGGATTGCGATTGATGTTGTAGATATACTTCGGTCTGCGCGAGGTCATTGCCTTGTATGCGATTTTGGCTATGGACTGCGCGGGGATGTTCTTCGCCTCTACGCTGTCCACTATCCCCTTGAAGCGCTTGGCGTTGCACTGGTATAGCTTGGTGCTTTGGCAGAACGAGTCGAGTGCGCGGGTCGATGCCGACAGCAAACCTGTCTTTACCGCGCCGGGACGTATCACCGACACTTTCACGCCCAGCAGATTCAGCTCCATCCGCAGCGAGAACGCGTATTTTTCCAGTGCCGCCTTGGTCACGCTGTAGATTCCGTTGAAGGGCAGCGGGTCAAGCGGTGCCAGCTCGCTGGAGGTGATGATGATTCGACTGCCTTCCTTGATAAGCGGCATGAAAATGCGGTTGATACGGTAAACGCCGAAGAGATTGACGTTGAATATGTTCAGAAAAGCCTGCTCGGGCATCTCGACGAGCGAATTGAGGTCGTAAAGTCCCGCCATATGGATGACTGCATCGAGGCGGTCGAGCTCCTTGGACACCTGCTCAAATGCCGCAGAAACAGTGGCTTCGTCGGTGATGTCGGTTTGGATAAAGTGCAGACCGTCGATAGTCTCCTTTTGACAGCGGTCAAGCCCCCACACATTATAACCTTTTTCAATAAGCAGTCGGCATGTGGCACTTCCCATGCCGCCGCCTGCGCCTGTTACTAATACATTCTTCATAATTGTATCCGCTCCTTTTCATACAATTATTTTCTCATATATCGGCTCGAATTTCAATATACTGTTTTTAAAATTAATCGGCAGTCACCATATAAAATAGAAAGGCACGGCGAAAATCATATCCACCAGTGTGGTAAAAACGAAACTTTTTATTGCTGCAAAAAAACAGCCTATGGCGCGAAACCATAGACTGCTTGAAATTATATTCTCAAATTAAAATTACTTAACCTCGACAGTCCAGCCGAATTCGTCCTCGCACTTGCCGAACTGCATGCCTGTGAGCTTGTCATAGAGCTTCTGTGAGATCTCGCCGATCTCGCCATTGTTGATGGTCATAACGATGTCACCATATTTAAGCTCGCCGACAGGAGAGATAACTGCGGCTGTACCTGTGCCGAACATCTCCTTGAACTCGCCCTTCTGGTTTGCCTCGATAAGCTCGTCAACAGTGATAAGTCTCTCGGAAACCTTGTAGCCCATGCTCTTGAGAACCTCGATAGCCGACTTTCTGGTGATGCCGGGGAGGATCGAGCCGCGAAGCATAGGAGTTACGATCTCGTCGCCGAGAACGAAGAATACGTTCATAGCGCCAACTTCCTCGATATACTTGCGCTCCACGCCGTCGAGCCACAGAACCTGGCTGTAACCCTGAGCGGCCGCAACGTCCTGAGCCTTCATGGATGCAGCGTAGTTGCCGCCTGTCTTGGCATAACCTGTGCCGCCCACAACAGCGCGGACATACTTTGTCTCGACGTAGATCTTAACAGGAGCAAGACCGCCTGCATAGTAAGAACCGGACGGGCTCATGATAATGATAAATTTGTAATTAGTGGATGTATGTGCGCCCAGAGCGTCCTCAGTGCCGATGATGAACGGACGGATGTAGAGGGAAGCGCCGTCTGTGTGGGGGACCCAGTCTCTGTCGATGTCAACCAGCATTTCGAGAGCCTTTTCTGCAAGCTCTTCGTCGATGAGCGGCATGCTGATACGGTCGCAGGAGCTGTTGAGACGCTTGAAATTTTCGTCGGGGCGGAAGAGGCGGATCTTGCCGTCAACACCGCGGTATGCCTTCATACCCTCAAAAACCTCCTGACTGTAGTGCAGGCACATGCAGGCAGGTGTGAGGTCGAGCGGACCGTAGGGAACGATTCTGGGGTCATGCCAGTGACCGTCGCTGTAGTCCATGACGAACATGTGGTCTGTAAAAATCTTGCCGAAACCGAGCTTAGACTCGTCTGCCGGCTTTTCCTTGGGATTAGCTGTAAGCTGAACTTTAATTTCTTCCATCTGAAATTACACTCCTCTGACCAAATATCAATTTATAGGAAACTAAAAAAATAAAATTACAGTAATTGGCTGTTTAACTTAAATTATATCACTCAAACAGCAGATTT